>DATHYU010000281.1:0-5170 GCA_035458965.1 Acidimicrobiia bacterium
CGCCGCCCGGCCCTCGGCGTGGCGAGCGACCCGCTCCGCCAGCGCCAGCGCCCATCCCTCCGGACGGCCGATGAGGAGCGACGAGACCGAATCCGGCTCGCCGTCCACCCCGCCCCCGGCCTCGCTCAGCTTCTCGGCGGCA
This sequence comes from Acidimicrobiia bacterium, assembly GCA_035458965.1. Classification (GTDB taxonomy): domain Bacteria; phylum Actinomycetota; class Acidimicrobiia; order Spongiisociales; family UBA11373; genus DATHYU01. The sequence continues at coordinate 143 of DATHYU010000281.1, forward strand.
CGTTCTCGGAGCCAGTCGTAGCGCTCCAGGCCCTTCAGCGCGGCCTTGGCGAGCGGCGGGGGAAGCACGCCCCCGGTCGCACCGGCGACCCGCCGGAGATCTGCGGGCACCTGGTCCTCGTCGAGGTCACGCAGCACCGAGCGAACCGCCTCGACGGCGGGACGAAAGAGGTCGAGGTGCGGAGCGGCCACGCCCGCACGCTACAACCCCGCCGCGAAACTTGACCTTCTCGCCGACCCCGGGGATACTGCCTGCCCATGCACATGACGAGCCCGGCGACCTTCCTCGTACTTATTCGGTAGCGCACGCGACACATACGCGTGCGCTTCGACCTCCCCGGACCCGGCGGAGGTCTTTTCATATCCGAAAGTGGATCCCATGCCCGAGCAGATGACCGTCTCCCGAGCCGTGATCAAGGCCCTCGAGTTCGAGGGCGTGGACGTCGTCTTCGGCGTCCCTGGCGGGGCGATCATGCCCGCCTACGACGCGATCCTCGACAGCCCGATCCGTCACATCCTCGCCCGCCACGAGCAGGGCGCCGGCCACATGGCCGAGGGCTACGCGCAGGCCACCGGGCGAGTCGGCGTCACCTTCGCCACATCCGGCCCCGGCGCGACCAACCTCATCACCCCGCTCGCCGACGCCCACATGGACTCGGTGCCGATCGTGGCGATCACCGGCCAGGTGCCCACGAGCTCCATCGGCATGGACGCATTCCAGGAGGCTCACACGTGGGGCATCTCGATGCCGGTGACGAAGCACAACTACCTCGTGACGGATCCCGGCGAGATCCCCGACGTCATCCATGAGGCGTTCCTCATCGCGAAGACGGGCCGGCCCGGCCCGGTCCTCGTGGACATCCCCAAGGACGTGTTCAACTCGACGATCACCTGGCACGGGCCCGTCGAGCCGAACCTCCCCGGGTACAACCCCACCAAGGAGGGGCACCCCCGGCAGGTGAAGGCCGCCATCGAGCTGCTGCTCTCGGCGGAGCGTCCGGTGCTCTACGTCGGCGGGGGCGTCATCAAGGCAGGCGCCCACGCCGAGCTCCTCCGGTTCGCCGAGCGGCTCGACGCCCCCGTCGTCACGACACTCATGGCCCGGGGCGCCTTCCCCGACGGCCATCCGCTGATGCTCGGCATGCCGGGCATGCACGGCACCTACACCGCCATCACGGCGATGCAGCGCTCGGATCTCCTCGTGGCCCTCGGAGCCCGCTTCGACGACCGGGTCACCGGCCGCGTCGATGCCTTCGCCCCCCACGCCAAGGTGATCCATGCCGACGTCGACCCCGCCGAGATCGGCAAGGTCCGCGTCGCCGACGTGCCCATCGTCGGGGACGCCAGGGCGGTGCTCGCCCAGCTGGATCGGGCCTTGGAGAAGACTCTGGAGAGCCGGCCGGCGCCCGACTACACCCCGTGGCTCTCGACGGTTCGGTCCTGGCAGCAGGACTTCCCGCTCGCCTACGACCAGGAGGACGACGGGCCGATCAAGCCCCAGTACGTGGTCGAGGAGCTCGCCCGGGTCACCGGCGGGGATGCGATCGTCGTGGCCGGCGTCGGCCAGCACCAGATGTGGGCCTCCCAGTACTGGCCGTTCACCAAGCCCCGAACCTGGATCAACTCCGGCGGCCTCGGGACGATGGGGTTCGCGGTCCCCGCCGCCATCGGTGCCCAGGTCGGCATGCCAGACGAGACCGTGTGGGCGGTCGACGGCGACGGCTGCTTCCAGATGACGCTGCAGGAGATGATCACGGCCGCGACCGAGGGGATCCCGGTGAAGATCGCGATCATCAACAACGGGGCGCTCGGGATGGTCAAGCAGTGGCAGAAGCTCTTCCACGACGAGCGCTACTCGGCGATCGACATCGCCGGCCACATCCCCAACTACGTCGCGCTCGCCGAGGCGATGGGGTGCGTGGGCCTGCGGGCGGAGAAGCCCGAGGAGGTGGCCCCGACGATCGAACGGGCGATGGGCGTGACCGATCGGCCGGTCGTGGTCGACTTCGCCGTCGACCCCGAGGAGCTCGTCTTCCCCATGGTCCCGGCAGGCGCGTCGAACGACGACGTCGTGCTCAGCGCAGAGGAGCTCTGATCCCGATGCCCCAGCACATCATCTCGGTGCTCGTCGAGGACAAGGCCGGCGTGCTGGCCCGGATCTCGTCGATGTTCGCCCGGCGCGGGTTCAACATCCACTCCCTCGCCGTCGGACCGTCCTACGAGCCGGGCAGGTCCCGGATGACGGTCGTCGTCGAGGCCCCCGAGCTCGAGCAGGTGGTCAAGCAGCTCCGCAAGCTCGTGAACACGATCAAGGTCACGGAGTTCGCCCCCGGCGACGCCGTCGAGCGCGAGGTCATGTTGCTGCGGGTCTCCGCCCCGCCGGCGGGGCGCGCCGAGATCCTCGACGCCGCGGGCGCCTTCAAGGCGCTGCCGATCGACGTCGGGGCCACGACGATCGCCTTCGAGGTCACCGGGAACCCCACCGAGCTCACCGACTTCCTCGAGCTCATGCGGCCCTACGGGATCGTCGAACTCGTCAAGTCGGGGCGGGTCGCCCTCGCCCGCGACGTCAAGGGTGGCGAGCGAGCCCTGCGAGCGGCGGGGTGATGACCGTGGCGCCGCAGTCCATAGAGCCGGTCGTGTGGGAGGCCCTCGCGCTTCCCCGGCCGGGCGGCCCCACGGGCTGACCCGGCCACCTCGAAGCACCGGGCATCCGCCCCCGCACCCGCCACCACCACGACCGACCCCGGAGGATTCACCATGAGCGATCGAGTCATCATCTTCGACACCACCCTGCGAGACGGCGAGCAGTCGCCGGGCATCGCCCTCGACGCCGACGACAAGCTCGCCATCGCCCGTCAGCTGGCGAAGCTCCGTGTCGACGTCATCGAGGCGGGGTTCCCGGCCTCGTCGGACGGGGACTTCGCCGCGGTCCGCCAGATCGCCCGCAAGGTCCGCGGCGTGACCATCGCCGGCCTCGCCCGGGCGCTGCCAGACGACATCGACCGCTGCTGGGAGGCGGTCAAGGACGCCGAGCACCCGCGTATCCACGTGTTCCTGTCGACATCGCAGGTGCACATGGAGCACATGATCAAGATGACCCACGACGAGGTCCGCGACGCGGTCCGTGACGGCGTCGCCCGAGCGCGCTCCTACTGCGAGGACGTCGAGTTCTCGCCGCAGGACGCCACCCGCACCGATCACGACTTCCTCATCGAGGTCTGCAAGATCGCCGTCGACTCCGGCGCGACGACCATCAACATCCCCGACACCGTCGGCTACGGGACACCGTCCGACTTCGGCGCGCTCATCCGGCGTGTCGTCGAGGAGGTCAAGGGCGACCGCGACGAGATCATCGTCTCCACCCACTGCCACAACGACCTCGGCCTGGCGGTGGCGAACTCGCTCGCCGGTGTCGAGAACGGCGCCCGCCAGGTGGAGGGAGCGATCAACGGAATCGGAGAGCGCGCCGGGAACACCTCCGTCGAAGAGGTCGTCATGGCCCTCAACACGCGCAGGGACCACTTCGGGCTCGAGGTCGGGGTCGACACGACCGAGCTGTTCGAGACCTCACGGCTGGTGTCGCGCCTCACCGCCTACCCGGTCCAGTACAACAAGGCGGTCGTGGGCCGCAACGCGTTCGGCCACGAGTCGGGCATCCACCAGCACGGGGTCCTCGCCGAGCGGACCACGTACGAGATCATGGATCCCGTCGCGGTCGGGCAGGCGGGGACCACGATCGTGCTCGGCAAGCACTCCGGGCGTGCCGGCTTCGGCGACGCCCTCAGGAAGATGGACATCGTCCTCGAGGACGACGACTTCGAGGCCGCCTTCAGGCGCTTCAAGCACATCGCCGACCTCAAGGGCGAGATCGGCGAGGCGGGCATCCGGGCCATCGTCGACGCCGCCCACATCGAGGCCGAGGAGACGGTCCGACTCGTCGGCCTGCAGGTGGCGGGCGGCGGCGAGACGGCGCCCTCGGCCAAGGTGAAGGTCGACAGCCGGGGGCTCACCCTCGAGTTCGACGCCGAGGGCGACGGCATGGTGGACGCGGCGTTCGCCGCGCTCCGCAAGGCGTTCGGGGTCGACGCCCGGCTGGTCGACTACCGGGTCGACCCGATCACCCCCGGTGCCGACGCCATGGCCACCGTCAACGTCGTCATCCGCATGGGAGGCGAGACCTACTCCGGCCGCGGGGTCTCCTCCGACATCGTCGAGGGCTCGGCCCTCGCCTTCGTCGCCGCGCTCAACAAGGCGGCGAAGCAGGTCCTCGAGGAGGCCATCACGACCGACGAGTGACGCGCACCGACCGTCGGGGCGGGCCGGCGCCCTGCTCTTGCTCACGCGCACCCGTCCGTAACGTGATGACGATGACCCGCCGCACGCTCGCGCTCCTCACCGGCCTCGCGTTGGCGCTCGGCGCGTGCTCGAACGACCGCGCCGCGCCCCTCGTCCCCCCGCAACCGACGGCTCCCCCGACCACCGTCGCCACGACGGTGACGACCGTCGCGGCGACCGCGCCCCCCGGCAGCGGCAGCGGCAGCGGCACCGAGGGCGGGGTGACGCAGCCGGTCGACGGCGCCGACGGCCTCGGCGATCCCTATTACCCCGGCCTCGGCAACGGCGGCTACGACGTGATCGACTACGACCTGACCCTCGACGTCACACCCCCCGCCGCGCTGGACGGCGTCGCCGTCATCACGGCGCTGGCCACCCTCCCCCTGCGGAGCTTCCATCTCGACCTCGAGGGCCTCGAGGTGCGCGACGTCGAGGTCGGCGGCCGCCGGGCCTCCTTCGTGCGCGAGGACCGCGAGCTGATCGTGACCCCCGAGGAGCCGCTGGACCCGGGAGCGGAATTCACCGTCCGCATCGAGTACGGCGGGACACCCCGGACCGGCCGGCTGGACTCCGCCGCGCTCGACAACGGCTGGGTCGTCACCCGGGGGGTCAGCTATGTGATCGGCCAGCCGGATGCCGCGCGCACCTGGTTCCCCGCCAACGACCACCCGACGGACAAGGCCACGTTCTC
>DATHYU010000282.1:0-4965 GCA_035458965.1 Acidimicrobiia bacterium
CGACGTTGACCGGATCCGCGGTGTCGTACTTCTCCTGGAGGGCCGCGTAGGCCTCGCCACGCTCATTGCCCTCGGTGATGAAGGAGGCGACGTCGGCATTGAACTGGAGCTGCAGCAGCGAGAGGGCGGCCAGGATCGTCACCACCGCGGTCATGCCGAGGATCCGCGCCGGATGCGTTGCGATGAACCTGGCGATGCGTCTCACGGGCCCTCCAACGCTTGATCGGCGGCGGTCACGAGGCGGGAAGCGAGGGCGCGTACCTCGTCGGGGCCGCCGAGGGCGGTCACGAACGCTGACGTCCGCCCGGCGATCCGGCGCAGGAGCTCGGCGACGACGGCGGCGCCTGCAGGAGTGAGCGACACCGTGACGACCCGCCGGTCGGTCTCCGAGCGCCTCCGGTCGACGAGACCTTCCTTCTCCAGGCGGTCGACGGTGCCGGTCACGGTCGGCTCGCGCACCTGGAGGTGACCGGCGAGCTCCCCGATCGTCGCCCCCTCCGGTGGGGCCTGGACGACGAGCGCCATCATCAGCCGCCACCGAGCCGGGGTGAGATCGCGCTCGTCGAGCACCGAGGTCATGCGCTCCAAGACCGCCACGATGCCCTTGGCCAGGGCGAAGCCGGCGCCCACCTCGGCGGCAGGGAGCCCCGGGAACCGCTGCGCGGCGCCGGCGACGACGTCGTCGTCGAGATCGCCGAAGGGGAACTGGTCGCTGAGCGTCGCCACTTCCGCAAGTATTTAGGATCCCTAATCATCTGTCGAGCCGCGGCCGACGTCGAAGCGATGCACGGTGAACGGCGCGGCGACCTCCGGACCGGAGGCTGTGCCCTACTCCCCCACCACGCCGTCGGTGAGCTCGCGCAGGATGTCGGCATGCCCGGCGTGACGGGCCGTCTCCTCGATCATGTGCACCAGGATCCACCGCAGGGTGGTCGACCGGTACTCCTCGTGGGCCGCAATGTCGAGCGGGCTCCTGCCCGCAACGATCTCGCGGGACCTGATGCACGCCGCCTCGTAGTCGGCGACGATGCCCTCGACGGTCTCGTCGTCCTCGATCCGCCAATCGGCATCCGGATCCTCGTCGGTCCAACGGAAGCCGACCTGCTCCCCGGCGAAGACGGCGGCGAACCACCAGCGCTCGACATCGGCGAGGTGCTTGACGATGCCGAGCAGCGTCGTCGCCGAGTCCACGAACGACCGGGTCGCATCGTCACGCTCGAGCCCCTGCGCCTTGCGGACGATCGAGTGACGCTGGAAGTCGAGGAACCGCTCGAGGAGCGCGAACTCGTCGATGGAGTCACGGACGTCGCGTCGCGACGGCGCGGTCACCGGCGATCGACGAGTCGCCAGGCGGCGGGGAGGGCGAGCCCGGCAAGGGCGATCTTCACGAGATCCCCGACCACGAAGGGGGTCATGCCCAACTCCAGGGCCCGGGTCGAGTCGACGCCGAGGTCGAACATCAGCCACGTCACCCCGAAGAGGTAGATGAGGGCGCTGCCGGCGAGGAACGCCGGGACGGCCGTGAGGACGCTGCGATCCTGCTTGCGCTCGGCGAGAGCGCCGACCAACGCGGCGGCGACGACGAACCCCACGAGGTACCCGGCGGTGGCACCGGTCGCCACCGTCCAGCCGCCCTCACCGCCGCTGTAGAACGGCAGCCCGACGGCACCGAGCCCCCAGTAGAGGGCCTGCGATGCGGCCCCGAGCTTCATGCCCAGCGCAGCGCCGGCCAGGAGGACGGCGAACGTCTGGCCGGTGATCGGCACCGGCGTGAACCACAGCGGGATCTCGATCTGGGCCGCCAGGGCCGTCAGCAGGGCGAAGCCCACCACGAGCGCCGCAGTGGTCACCCGCGTCCGTGGCAGGACTCTCGTGCTGATGACGGCTGGGGCGGTGGTCACGGGCTCGACTCCTCGATCGGATGGCGGGATCGTAGCGACCCGTGCGGCGACCTTCCGCCGCTCACGCCCCGGACGGCGGTGGGGCGGCCCGAAGGCCGCCCCACCAGGGTCTCGGACGCGTGCCTGCCTACGGCGCGAAGCAGGGTGCGCTGAAGTCGTATGCCGCGGCGATCGGGCTCGTGAAGAGCTGGGTCACCGGCGTGATGCCATCCGACGCATCCCGATCGACGCCACCGATGATCGTCGCGCGCTGGGCATGCTCCGCGGGATCGCCCACGAAGGACCGGTTGGGCAGCATGCCCCCGTAGTCGACGTCGTCGAGCGCGGCGGCGGCCGCACGGATCCCCGCACGACTCAGGTCGCCGTTCTCGATGCCCGCCTCCAGCAGGGCCTTCATGTTGTACTGGAACACCCAGCCGGCGACGTAGCCGGTGTTCGGGGAACGCTCGTTGGCCGCAGCCGCATCGCGCATCGCCTGATGGCCGGGCGAGTCGAAGTCCCAGCCGGCCCAGGGAGCGGCGAGGAAGTACACCGCCTCGAGCAGCGGGACGAGGGTCTCGTTCCCAAGGAGGCCCACGTTCCAGGTCGGACCGGCGCCAATGATCTGGAACGTCGTGTGTCCGGCCGTGTAGAGACCGCCGGCGACCGTGGCCATCTCGAGGGGGCCGGAGGAAATGACGATCAGGAACGGCTTCAGCTGAGCCAGCTGGGCGATGGTCTCATCCGCCGTGCCGCCAAAGGAGAACGGGATCTGGAGGATCTGCGCCACCGGATCACCGAAGCCCAGTTGAGCTGCCGCAATCTTCGCGCCCGCCGTCCAGTCGCCGCCGTAGTCGCCGGGGAACTCCACGATGGCCCATGGGATGTCGGCCGTCGAAGCGAAGGGCTTGCCCTCGCCGACGTACGCGCCGGCGGCGAACGTCATGGCGTTCATCGCCTCGAAGCAGTACGAGGAGCCCGCCTCGAGGATCAGGCCCTGGTCGTACTCGGGGAACGACCAGCCCGACCACCAGGTCGCCGGCGCGGCGACGGTGTCGTCCTCGTCGTAGAGCGGAAGTGCCGCCTGGGACTGCGGCGTGCCGAGGCTCTGGGCGAGTGCCGCAACACTGTTGCGGATCTGCTCGTACCCGGCCACCGTCTCCTCCGCCGTGTAGTGGGCGTCGATCGTGGTCTCCGCCGTGATCGCGACGTCGAACCCGTCGAGACCGCCGGCGTCGTTCACCTGGGCCCAGAAGTCCTCCTGCGCCTGGGTGAGTGGCACCGCCACGGCGGCGAAGGGGCCGGTCGAGAGGTCGGAGATCACGCCGAGGTAGATGCAGCCGTTGTCGGGGTTCGGCGAACCCGGGCACGGCTCCTCGGTCACACCGACGTCGTAGTCGATGCCGGGAACGGCCGCCACCGTCGTGGTGGTTGCCGCGACCGTCGTGGTCGTGGCCGCCGTCGTCGTCGTGGCCGCCGCCGTCGTCGTCGTGGCCGCCGCCGTCGTGGTGGTCACGGCATCGTCGTCGTCGCCGCAGGCAGCGGCGACGAGAGCGAAAACCGTCACGAGGCTGTAGATGACCAGCCAGCGCGGTCGCTTCATAGTCCGGATTCCTCCCTATAGCGAGATCCGTCGTCCGCTGGGCACACATGCGGACTCGGACCGAATCTACAGAAGATCCTGGGTGCATGTGCGGAAAGGAGATCTCAGAGATCAGATGTCAGAGCAGCCAGCAGGGCGTCGGCGGCCGGCGGTCACCTTACGAGCCCGATGCCGCCACGGTTCCCATCGCCGGGCTGGCCACCGCGCGTCGAGCAGGTGCGCACCACGCGGCGAGCGGGGTTGGGCCCACGAGCACCGGCGGGCCGAGGGGAGGCTGCGAGTGGAGCGACAGCAGTGGCCGGCGAGACCTATCGATCGCCGAAGGCGGTCAATAGCTGAACGGAAAGGCCCTCCAGTAGTTCCTGACGCGGATCCAGACGCCATAGAGGCCGAGCGGCTCGAAGATCAGGAACCCGACGACGAACACGCCGAAGAGCACCCGGGAGAACTGGGAGACGTCGAGCAGCCCTTCGCCGACGCCCTCGCCGATGAATCCGAGCAGCCCGGTGGAGGCGAGCTCCTCGACGACGCGGGGCAGGAAGACGATGAAGACGGCGCCCATGATCGAGCCCGAGATCGTGGCCACGCCGCCGATCAGCACCATCGCGATGTACTCGACCGATAGGAGCAGCCCGGGCAGCTCGCCGAACTCGGTCGGCTCGAGGCGCCCGATCACCGAGTAGAGCAGCGCCCCGGCGATCCCGGCGTAGAAGGAGGACACGACAAAGGCGATCACCTTGTACCGGGTGAGGGAGATCCCCATGATCTCCGCCGCGATGTCCCGGTCCCGGATCGCGGACAGCGCCCGGCCGATACGCGAGCGCGCCAGGTTCTTTGCGGCCAAGGCCATCACGATGAGCAGAACCAGCACCAGGAAGAAGTGCTTCTGACCCGCCGAGAGGAAGATCCCGAAGACGTTGCCTTCCTGATCGAACCGGAACCCGAGGAGCGAGGGAATCGCCGTGTCCCGGCCGAGCCCGATGCCGCCGGTGATCTCCTTGAACTGCCGGAGCAGATGGCCGCCGAGGAACACGAGGCCCAGGGTCACGAAGGCCAGGTACAGGCCTCTCAGGCGAAACGCAACCGGAGCGACGACCAGCCCGCAGAGAGCGGCGGCAATGCCGGCGGCGGGGAGCCAGATGATGATGTCGAGCTCGTAGCCCCGCACGATGTCGCCCGACGAGACCGAGCGAACGACCTCCTCGCCTCCCAGCGTGGCGGCGGTGAACGCACCGACCCCGAGGAAGAAGGCATGGCCCAGGGAGACCTGGCCGGCGAATCCGGTCACGATGTTCAACCCGATCGCCCCGATCGCCGCCACCATCGCCGTCACCGCGAGGATCAGGATGTCGGCCTCGAGGTTCAGCTTGAAGACGCCGGGGACGATCGGGATCCCCGCACCTGCGCCGAGCAGCACGAGCACGACGAGCAGCACACCGACCCAGGCCTTCATCACGCCGGTACGGAAGATCTCGGCGTCCG
>DATHYU010000283.1:0-2549 GCA_035458965.1 Acidimicrobiia bacterium
CGCTGGGCGCGGCCGTCCTCCTCCTCGTGCTCACCGGGATCGGCGTCGGTGTCGGCGGCGGAACGAACGTGCTCGCCCTCAACCGTCCCGACGCCGCGGTCTATGCGGCGACCTCGATGATCCTCGTGGTCGGCGCGCTGATCAGGCCGCCCACTCCGAGACCATCCGACCGAGCGTCGTGAGCGGGACCATGCCGGACCCGATGACGACGTCGTGGAAGCCGGCCAGCTCGAACCGGGCGCCCATCGCCGCCTCGGCATCGGCGCGCAGACGGTCGATCTCGAGGCGCCCGATCATGTACGAGAGCGCCTGTCCCGGCATGCCGATGTAGCGATCCACCTCGGCCTCGATCTGGCCGACCGCCATCGGCGAGTTCTCCACGATGTAGTCGACCGCCTGCTGCCGGCTCCACCCGAGGGCGTGCATGCCGGTGTCGACCACGAGCCGGCATGCACGCATCGAGTCGCCCCACAGCATGCCGAACCGATCGAGATCACCCGCGTAGAGACCCATCTCGTCGGCGAGCCGCTCGGCGTAGAGGCCCCAACCCTCGGCATAGGCCGAGATGGAGGCATGGCGGCGAAACGCCGGAACCGTGTCGAGCTCCTGGGCGATGGCCAGCTGGAGGTGGTGGCCCGGGATGCCCTCGTGATAAGCCATCGACTCGATCTGGAACGTGCCCCAATCCTGCGGTCTCGACGTGTTCACGAAGAACGTCCCGGGGCGGGAGCCGTCCTCGGCCGGGGGGTAGTAGAAGGCGATCGGGCCGGTCGACGTCTCCGACACCCGACAGTCCGCCTCCGGCAGCCTCCCGAACCATTCGACCATCCGCTCCTTCGCCCTGCGCAGCGCCCGCTCGGCGGCGGCGACCACCGAGGGACCGTCGGTGAAGTGGAGGTCGGGGTCGTTCCGCAGCCGGTCGAATATCTCGGCGAGATCCGACGTGCCGAGGACCGATCCGCCCAGGGCCCGATACTCCTCGGCGAGGCGCTCGACCTGCTCGAGGCCCACGCGATGGATCCCCTCCGGTTCGAGGGCGAGCGTCACATACCGGCGGATCGCAGCCCGATAGGCGGCCTCGCCGCCCGGGACCGTCACGAGTCCCGGCCTGTCGATGGAACGGGCGACGGGACGGGCCTCTCCATGGATGACGTCGCGGAAGGCGGCGTATGCCGGCCGGATCTCCTCGACGATCACCTCGGCGAGACGCTCCTTCCAGGCGGCCTCGGCCTCCGCGTCGAAGGCGCCGGGCACCCGCACCCGGAGATACGGGTCGGCGGCCACGTCGGATGCCAGGTACCCGTCGATGAACGCCACCGTCCGGTCCACATGGAGATCGACGGGCGACCGGCCCGAGGCGACGCCCTCGCGGATCCGGCCGGCGAGCTCGCGAAACATCCGGGCTATCGCGCGGTACTTCCCGACGAGGCGGTCGGCGTGCTCGGGCTCGGTGATGGGGAGTTGGGGGATCTCGACGGGGAGCAACGCCTGCACGCCCACGGCGTGGTTCACGGCGATCTCGGTGAGCCGAGCCGCGACGTGATCCGCCTCGGCCCGGGCGGTCTGGATGAGGACGTCCCGCGTGATCCGCTCATCGGCGGTGAGGCCGGCCTCGTCGATGGCCTCGGCGTCGCGAGCGAAGGCGCGAAGCGTCGAGATGCGGGCATCCTCCGCCGCGCGCGACACCGACTCGTGGCGATCGTCGTAGCGGTGGTCGCCCAGCAAGAGAGCGCGCGTCGGTCCCACTTCGAGCTGATGCTCCCAGTAGTCCGTGGCCAGGCGGGACAGGGAATCGTTCACGTTGGCAACTCCGCGCGTTCGGGGGACCGACAGGTTTGAACAGACGGATGCTACGACGCAACGCGGGGGACAGGGTCGGCGGCTCGACGCCGGACGATCATCCCGCGAGGTCGATCGTGACCGTCGCCGTGGGGGCCACAGACGGGAAGGGGCTCGTCGTGTCCCGCACCTCGAACACGATGGCGTCGGGTCCCAGGTAGCCCGGATCCGGCGTGTAGGTGATCGTGTCTCCACTGAGCGGAACACCGATCTGTACGTCCAGGGTGCCATGGGCCGGACCCTGCACGATCGTGTACACGGCGACGCCGACGGCCGGGGCGCCGGTCACGAGTGAGTCCCAGCGCCGGGCCCCGAGCGTGATCTCGACAGGACCTCCGGCTGCCGTCGCCGCGCTCGCCAGGGGCTCGTACCCCGGCACGATGGTCGACTCTCCGTTGAAGACCACCGGGTTCACGTCGTCGATCTCGGTGACGATGTCCTCGGGGTCCGTCTCGACGGCGATCCAGTACTCGCCCGGGGCGATGTCGGTCACGTCGATCCACTGGAGGTTGGCAGTCCACGGGTAGACATCGCGCCAGCCCTCGGTGACACCCATCACGACCGTCGTCGCATCGGGCCGGCCCTCGGCGCAGAACTCGATGAGCGAGTACACGTACGTCTGGGCTCCGGGGGTCGCGAATCCGGGGTACAACTCGGTGTCCTCGAGGCAGAAGCCGACCTTGGTCGACGGCGTGACCTGCTGGGCACCC
>DATHYU010000284.1:0-5540 GCA_035458965.1 Acidimicrobiia bacterium
GCCGAGGATGTCGTACTCGCGGCTGTTGCCCGCGCCCAGCGGCTCGGTCATCGTCGAGATGCCGATCCCGAGCAGGCGGCCGTTCTTCCTGGCCTCCTCCTTCTCACGGAGGAAGTCCTCGTAGCCGATCGCTTCGAGGCCGACGTCGAGGCACTTCCCGTACTGGCCGGAGTCCGTCAGGAACCCGAACGGGGTGCGGTGCGGGAAGTCGTCGTCACGCACGAGGTTGATGCGGCGGAACTCGGCCTGGTCCATGCCGAGGTCGTCGGCGGCGGCCTGGACCATGCGCTCCTGGAAGAACATCGCCTCCGTCACCCGGAACGAGCACCGGTAGGCGACACCGCCCGGCGCCTTGTTCGTGTACACGCCCCGGGCCGTGAGATGGGCGGCGGGGATGTCGTAGCACGCGAATGCAGAGTGCATCAGGCCGATCTTGAACTTGCTCGGCTGGGCATCCGAGAAGAACGCCCCGTGGTCGGACACCGTGTGCATGCGGACCCCGAGGATCTTCCCGTCCCGGCGAAGCGCCATCTCGCCCTCGAGATAGATGTCACGGCCGAAGCCGGTCGAGATCAGGTTGCCGGACTTGTCCTCGATCCACTTGACGGGACGCTCGAGCAGGATCGACGCCAGGATGGACACGACGTAGCCCGGGTACACCGGCACCTTGTTGCCGAAGCCACCACCGATGTCGGGCGACACGATCCGAATCATGTGCTCCGGCAGCTCGGCCACGAGCGCCACGGCGGCCCGGATGATGTGCGGCGCCTGGGTCGTCATGTAGACGGTCAGCTTCGACGTGGCCCGGTCGAAGTCGGCGATCGACCCGCAGGTCTCGATCGGCGACGGGTGCGAACGCGGGTAGTGGAGCTGGATCTTGGAGACGACGTCGGCCTGCGCGAAGGCCGAGTCGGTTCCCGTCTTGTCGCCGACCTCCCAGTCGAACACCACGTTGTCGTGCTGGTTGACCTTGTCGTCGCGAATCAGCGGGGCACCGTCGGCGAGCGCCTGGTCCGGGTTGACGATTGGGGGAAGGGTCTCGTACTCGACGACGATGGCTTCACACCCGTCCTTGGCGATGTACGGGTCGTCGGCGATCACACAGGCGACCTCCTGGCCCTGGAACCGGACCTTGTCGGTCGCGAGGACGGCCTGGGTGTCGTAGGAGAGCGTCGGCATCCACGCGAGGTTGCGCGCTGCGAGCATCTCACCGGTGAGGACGAGCCGGACACCGGGGATGTCCCAGGCCTTCGACGTGTCGATCGACTTGATGCGGGCGTGGGCCACCGGGCTGCGAAGGACCTCCATGTGGAGCATCCCGGGGAGCACGATGTCGTCGACGTAGTTGCCCTTGCCGCGGATGAAGCGGTCATCCTCGACGCGGCGCCGGCTGGTACCGAGTCCACCGATCTTGATCTCGTCGAGTGCCATCAGGCGTCCTCCTCGGCTTCGGCTCGGATCTTGTCCGCCGCCCAGAGGACGGCCTTCACGATGTTCTGGTAGCCGGTGCACCGGCAGAGGTTGCCCGAGAGCGCCCATCGCACTTCGTCCTCGGTGGGATCCGGGTTGCGGTCGAGCAGCGCCTTTGACGCCATCATCATCCCAGGGGTGCAGAAGCCGCACTGCAGGCCGTGCTCGTCCTTGAACCCCTCCTGGATCGGGTGGAGCTCGCTCGGTCCGGCGAGGCCCTCGACGGTCATCACGTTCCGCCCGTCCGCCTGCACCGCCAGCACGGTGCAGCTCTTCACGGGCTCGCCGTCGAGCAACACGGTGCAGGCACCGCAGTTGGTGGTGTCGCAGCCGGTGTGGGTGCCGGTCAGCTTGAAGCCCTGGCGGATGAGGTGGGCGAGGAGCAGGCGGGGCTCCACGTCCACCGTCCGTCGCTCGCCGTTGAGCGTGATCGTGATGCGACGGACCGGCACGTCGGCGGCCGGGGCGTCGGTGATCTCTTCGAACAGGCTCGACATCTCAGGCCACCTTCTCGATCGACTTCGCGACGCGGCTCAGGATGCGAACCACGAACGTGTGGATGATGTGCTTCTTGTACTCGGCGCTGCCCCGATGGTCGGACCGGGGTTGGGCGGCGGTGGCGGCGAGATCGCCCGCCTCGGCGATGACCGCTTCGCTCAGCCTGCTCCCGACGAGGACGGCCGACGCATCCTTGGCATCGATGGTGGTGGCACCGACCGCCGTGAGGGCGATGCCGGCCCTGGCGACGGTGTCACCATTGAGATCGACACTGACGGCGGCGGCGGCCGTGGCGAAGTCGCCGACACGTCGCTCGAGCTTCAGGTAGCCGCCCATCGGTGTCCCGGCCGGCGCCGGCACGACGGCCTCGATGCCGATCTCGTCGGAGGCGAGCACCGTCTGGAACGGACCGCGGACGAGGTCGGCCACGGGAATGGACCGGCGGCCGGAGGGGCCTTCGGCCACGAGTGATCCGCCGAGCGCCACCATCACCGACGCCCAGTCACCCTGCGGATCGGCGTGGCACAGCGAGCCGACGAGGGTGCCCCGGCTCCTGACGATGGGGTCGGCGACGAGGGGGGCGGCCGCGGCCATCACGGGTTGACGGACCCCCAGCTCGGCCGACCGCTCGAGCGTCACGTGGCGGACGAGGGCGCCGATGCGAATGGATCCGTCGGCGGCGAAGTCGAGGTAGTCGAGGCCCTCGATGTTGTTGATGTCTACCAGTGTCTGCGGTGTGGCGAACCGCAGCTTCATCATCGGGATGAGGCTCTGACCGCCGGCGAGCAGCTTCGCCTCGCCCTTCGACTCCGAGAGCAGCCGGACCGCCTCGGCAACCGTCGTCGGTGATTCGTACCGGAACCGTGACGGATACATCACTCCACCTCCGGGGTGCCGGGGTCGGCAGGGGGCATCGGCTGCGCCGCGCCCTGTGGGTCGGGAACCGCCACCGGCTCGGGCTCGGCGTCGGGATCGGGACGGGGATGCTGGTGGGGTGGCCACGGGCCCTGCACCGGCTGCGCGGCGACCTTGAGATACTCGGTGATCTGAGGCCAGGCCCAGATCGTCGGGCTGTCGCCCTCCTTCGGAGACCCCTCGATCAGTTCGAAGAGCCGCGGGTTGCCCGCGCTTTTGCCCGACGATTCGACTGCCACTTCCGGTTCCTCCCGTCCCTCCGCAGAGCCGCGTGCCGGCCGCCCCCGGCCGACAGAACGCTGAACGTACTACGCGTCGTCGCCCGCTGCCACCGGTACCGATCCGATGGGTGGGTACGCTGTCCGGGCCCTCTCCCTCCCGGGGGACCCATGGACGCCAGCGATCAAAACGACCAGGTCGTCGGCATCATTCTCGGTGCCGGATCCTCACGCCGCCTCGGCAGGCCGAAACAGACGCTTCCCCTGGCCGGGTCCACGGTCCTCGGCACGTCCGTCGCCAACGCCGTGGCATCGACGCTCGATCGCGTGGTCCTGGTGGTCGGCCACGTCGCCGACGAGGCACTCGCCGGAGTGGACCCCGGCCGGGCCGAGATCGCCTACAACGAGGCCTACGGAACCGGATGTGCCTCCTCCCTGCTGGCCGGACTGGACGCCGCCGGGACGTGTGCCGCCATCGCCCTCCTCCTCGGCGACATGCCCGGCGTCGGCCCACACGCCATCGACACCGTGGTGCGGGAATGGCGCTCCCACGCGTCGTTCGGGGCGATCGCCGCGTACCGGGGCGCCCTGGGCCACCCCTTGGTGTTCTCGGCCGAGGCGTTCGGCGAGCTGCGGACCCTCCACGGCGACAAGGCCGTGTGGAAGATCGTGGACCGGGAGCCCACGGACCGCATCGTGCGGGTGGAGATCGGCCAGGACCTTCCGCCGGATGTCGACACGTGGGACGACTATGCCGCGGTCTGCGCCGGGTTCGGCTTCGCACCGCCCCCCGGCATCGTCCCCTCGGCGTGAACGACGGCTACCCGAGGAACATCGCGGGGTCGTCCGCGAACGACTTCCGGCAGCCAGGGCAGCAGAAGTAGTAGACCTCACCGGCGTGCTCGTGGGTGTAGCGGGCACCGGCGATCTCGACCGTCATGCCGCACACCGGGTCGATGGCGGTCTCAGGCACCGGGGCCGCCTCCGCCGATCCCGGCCCGAGCGACCCTGCGGCCCGCAACGAGACGAGCTCGGCGAGGACGGCCACGGCGATCTCGTCGTGGTCCACGTGGCCCAGGTCGAGTCCTGCGGGGGCACGCACCCGTCCCAATTCCTCGTCCCCGACACCGATCGCCCGCAGGTGGTCGATCAGCGTCTCGGCTCGCCTCCGGGAGGCGACGAGTCCGACATGTGCGGCCTCGGTCGACACGGCCCATCGCAGCGCGTCCTCGTCGTAGTGACCCTGGGTGGCGACGATCACCGCACCGGTGACCGGACCGACGGCCTCGAATTCCCCGACGACGGTGAGCCCGTCGGGGAGGTCGCCCCCCTTGTTCTGGTCGTCGACGACGGTCACCCGCCACTCCATGACATCGAGCAGGCGGGCCAGCTTGCCGACGGCCGGGGACCGGCCGACGATCACGACGTGAGGACGGGGGACGACGGGTTCCATGAAGATCTCCAGAGCTCCTTCACTCGCACACGACATCGCGACCGCCCGCACACCGGGCCGTACCGGACCGTCCGGATCCGGGCTGAGGGCGATCAGACGGGGTACCCCTTCGGCGAGCACGTCACGCGCCTCGGCGCGCACGACGGGCTCGGTGCACGCCCCGCCGACCCATCCGTGCAGCGTCCCGTCAGACCGGACGATGGCCTGGTCGCCGACGCTCCCCGACGACGGGGACCGCACCCAGACGACGGTGGCGCGCACGTAGGGCTCGCCGAGGTCGTCGAGCTGTCGGGCGAGGGTGTCGAGCCTGGGGGTCATCGCGGCCTCCGAGTCTCCGTCGACGGGTCCGTCCCGTGCGGTCCGCGCCATCGAACGCTAGCCACCGGGGATCAGGACGTGCCGGGCTCGTCGCCGCGCTGGCGGTGGATCCGGCCGCTCGTTCCCTTCAGGGAGAGGCCGGTCCCGTGGCCGTAGCGGACCTGGGTGATCTCGGCGAGGATCGCCAGCGCCATCTCCTCGGGCGTCTCGGCACCGATGTCGAGGCCGATCGGGCTGTGGATGAAATCGATCTCCTCGTCCGACCAGCCCGCTGCTCGCAGACGCTCCATTCGGGACCGATGGGTCCGGCGGCTGCCCATGGCGCCGAGGTAGCGGATCGGCGCGTTCCGGACCTCCGGGAACACGGGGTCCTCGAAGCGGGCGTCGTGATTCATGAGCGCGACGTAGGTGCGGCCATCGAGCTCGTGGTCGGCGAAGAAGACGTCGGGCCAGCCGACGATGAGCACGTCGACGTCGGGAAATCGTTCGTGCGTCGCCCAGGCGGATCGGGCGTCGACGACGAAGACCCGGAACCCCAATGCCCGGGCGAACACCGACAGCGACTGCGAGGCGTGGCCGGCGCCGAACACGACGAGGATCGGGGGCGGCGCGATGGTCTCTATGAAGACTCGGTGATCGCCGTAATCGAGGGTGCGGCTCTGCTCGTT
>DATHYU010000285.1:0-3925 GCA_035458965.1 Acidimicrobiia bacterium
AGTTCGGCGCCGCGTTCAACCCGTGCGACCTGACGGGGGCGATCGCCACGACCCCCACGTTGACGGCCGACGTGTACCGGGGGTTCTCCCGGTCGCCAGAGCTCGGGATCGTCGTCTACGCCCGCAAGCAGCTCACCGGCACGGCCGGCGCCGCCGCCGCCGACGAGCTGGCGCGCGCCGCCGCGGCCGGACCGATCCCCGTCGCGGTGTACGCGATGGACGGCGTGGTCGAGGGCGACGAGGCGGCGGTGTACGAGCAGGCCGGCATCCCGGTGTTCGCGTCGGCCCGGGAGCTGTTCCTCGCGGTCCGTTCGCTGGCGGGCCGTCGACGGGAGGGGGCCCCGCCGCCCGCCGACCCCGTCCCGCTCGCGTTCGACGGCACGGGCCCCCTGTCCGAGACGGCCTCCAAGCGGGTCGTCGCGGCGTACGGCGTCGCCGTGCCGCGCGAGTCGGTCGCCGAGGACGCCGAGGCCGCGGTCGAGGCGGCGAGGGCGATCGGCGGGCCCGTCGTCCTCAAGGCCGTGAGCGGGCGGATCCCCCACAAGACCGAGGCCGGCTGTGTCGTCGTCGGCGTCGTCGGCGACGACGCGGTCCGGTCGGCCTACGCGCAGATCACCGCCAACGCCGCGGCCGTGCTCGACGGGGCGCACGTGCCCGTGCTCGTCGCCGAGCAGATCGACGGCGGGATCGAGATGCTCGTGGGGGTCACCGTCGACCCGGGGTTCGGGCCGTTCGTGGTCGTCGGCGCGGGCGGCGTGCTGACCGAGGTCCTCGACGACGTCGCCATCGCCCCGGCGCCGGTGTCGGGCGAGCGGGCGCGGGAGATGGTGGACGGGCTGCGGCTCCGCCGGCTGCTCGACGGGTATCGGGGCGGGCCGGCTCTCGACGTCGACGCGCTCGTCGACACCGTCGTGAGGGTCGGCCGTCTCGCCGCCGATCACGCCGACAGGATCGCAGAGGTCGATCTGAACCCCGTCGTCGTGCTGCCGGTCGGCGCCGTCGCGCTCGATGCCCTCGTCGTGGCGGCCGAGAAACCATGATCAGAGTTCGATAGCATGAGGCGCAGAGAGCGGAAGGGCCGGTCATGAGTGATCCCTACGTCCACGACAGCCACTTCATCGACGGTGCGTGGCGTCGGGCGAGATCCGACGAGCTCGTCGACATCGTCGATCCGGCGACCGAGGAGATCGTCGCCCGGGTCCCCGCCGCCACCACCGAAGAGACCGACGAAGCCATCCGGGCCGCCCACCGCGCGTTCCACGAGGGACCGTGGCCGTGGATGTCGCCCGCCGAGCGAGGGGCGATCCTCCAGCGCTTCGCCCAGGAGCTCCTCGCCCGCAAGGACGAGCTCATCGACGTGACGATCGCCGAGACCGGCGCGCTCATCGGCCTCGCCAACGGCCTGCAGGTCGCCCTCCCGATCGAGTACGCCTTCCGCTACGCCGACATGGCGAGGAACTTCGACGCGGTCTCGCACGCGGCGATCTCGGGGAACCCCTTCGACGACTCGCCGGCGGGGCGCCAGACCCATGTGGTCCAGAAGGCGCCGGCGGGGGTCGTGTCGATCATCACGCCGTTCAACTACCCGGTGCTCCTCGCGGTCAACAAGGGCTTCCCGGCGCTCGTCGCCGGCTGCACGGTCGTCCTGAAGCCGACGCCGACGACGTCGTGGCACGCCATCGTGTTCGCCGAGGCGGCGGCCGCGGCGGGTGTCCCCGACGGCGTGTTCAACGTCCTGCTCGGTGGCGGCCCCGAGGTCGGCGAGGTCATGGCGAGCCACCCCGGCGTCGACGTCGTCTCGTTCACGGGGTCCACGGCCACCGGCCGGCGGGTCATGGAGCTCGCCTCGCGGACCGTGAAGAAGCCGATCCTCGAGCTGGGCGGGAAGTCGCCGAACATCCTGTTCGCCGACGCCGACATCGAGTCCTGGTGGCTGACCGACCCCGGTCTGCTGCGGCACTGCGGCCAGGGGTGCGGGCAGCTCACCCGCCTGCTCGTCGAGCGCCCGGTCTACGACGAGGTGGTCGACCGCCTCGCGGAGCGCATGCGGAGCATCGTCGTCGGGCCGCCGCGCGACCCGACGACCGAGCAGGGGCCGCTCGTCAGCCGGCGCCAGTACGACCGGGTCATGGGCTACATCGAGTCCGGGAAGGCCGAGGGCGCCAGGCTCGTCGTCGGGGGCGGCAGGGCGCCGGGGTTCGACAAGGGCTTCTACGTCGAGCCGACCCTGTTCGCCGACGTCGACAACTCCATGACGATCGCCCAGGAGGAGATCTTCGGGCCCGTGCCCGTCGTCATCCCCTTCGAGGGCGAGGGCGAGGCCGTGCGGATAGCGAACGACTCCCCCTTCGGGCTCAACGGCGGGGTGTGGTCGCGCGATCTCGACAAGGCGTGGCGCGTCGCCGGGCGGGTGCGCGCCGGCAGCTTCGGCGTCAACACGATGGCCAACGTCGTGAAGGGCCCCCACGGCGGCTTCAAGCAGTCCGGGATCGGACGCGAGTACTGGAAGTGGGGGATCGAGGAGTACGTCGAATACCGGGGGTTCTACTCGTGAGGCTCGGCGTCACCCTTCGCAACCTCGGCCGGCTCCCCGCCTCCGAGATGCGGGAGTACCTGCTCGGAAGCGCCCGGACCGCCGAGGAGGTGGGCCTCTACTCGGCATGGGTCAGCGACCACCTCGTCGCCCCCGAGGGCGCCCGCTCCAAGTACCCCTACCACCGCGAGGGCAAGTGGGAGCTCAGCGGCGGGGTCGCCATGTGGGACAGCCTCACCGTGCTCGCCGGCATCGCCACCGCGACGTCGACGCTGCGCTTCGGCATCAGCTGCCTCGTGTTGCCGCTGCGCCACCCGATCCTCAGCGCCAAGATGCTCGCCACCCTCGACTGCCTGTCGGAGGGGCGCCTCATCGTGGCGGTCGGGGTGGGCTGGCTCCAGGAGGAGATGGAGGTCCTGGGCGCCCCGACGTACGAGCGCCGCGGCTCGCTCGGCGACGAGTACATCGAGATCTTCAAGACCCTCTGGACCGACGACGAGCCGTCCTACGACGGCGAGTGGTGGTCGGTGGGCGGGTACGAGTTCCTGCCGAAGCCGGTCCAGCAGCCGCACCCGCCGATCTGGGTCGCCGGCACCTCGGGCCCGGCGCTGCGGCGCGTCATCCGCCACGGCGACGGCTGGCATGCGGTGGCGCTGACCCCCGACGGCATCCGTGAGAAGGTCGCCAGGATCCGGGAGCTCGCCGCCGGGGCCGGGCGCGACCTCGACGGCTTCGACATCTCCACGACCCACACCGTGATCGTCGACATGGACGCCACCGGCGCCGGTGAGGCCGAGATCGTGCCACGGGAGTCCGGGATGCCCGTGCTGGAGGGCAACCCCGAGCAGCTGGCGCGGGCCATCAAGCGCTACGGCGACGCCGGGATCAACCACTTCACGGCGTACTACCTCATGAAGGACGAGACGCTCCCGATCGTCGAGCGCTCGACCCGGGCGATCGAGATCGTCGGCCGCGAGGTCGCGCCCGCCCTGGAGTCGCTGTGACCACCCCCGAGGAGCTGGCCGACGTCCGGCGGCTCGTGCGGGAGTTCGGCGCCGAGCGGGTGCGGCCGCGCATCCGCGATCTCGAGGAGGCCGGGACCTTCCCCCGCGAGCTCTATCGCGAGATGGGGCAGCTCGGCTTCTTCGGCTGCATCTTCCCCGAGGACCTCGGCGGCACCGGCCTCGGGTTCCGGGCCCTGGCGATCGTCGCCGAGGAGCTCGCGTACGCCTACCCGCCCCTGAGCGCCTGCATGAACCTCCAGGCAGCGACCGTTCCTCTGACGATCCAGCGGTGGGGCACCCCCGAGGTGGTGGAGCGATATGTCCCCGGGCTCGTCGGCGGCGAGCTCATCGGCTACAACGCCATGTCCGAGCCGGACGGCGGCACCGA
>DATHYU010000286.1:0-2168 GCA_035458965.1 Acidimicrobiia bacterium
CAGCCTAAAGCAGGATTTCGCGACCGGCCAGGGCTAATCGAGCGGGCGGAAGCGGCCGGCCGGAGGCCCGGTCGTCGGCCGGCCGGCGAACGCCTGCGCGATCTCGAGCCACGCCATCGCATGAGGCCCCGAGACCGCGAGCCCGGTGTCGAGCACGTGACGGCGCTGGGTGACGACGAGGCAGAAGTCGAGAGCCGTCCCGGTCACGGCGTCCTCGGCGTCGCCGGGCCCCCACGAGTGGGACCCGTCCGGCGTGACGAGCTCGACCCTCGGGTCGGCCTCAGGCGCCTCGAGCCCCCGGTTGCCGTAGGCGTAGCGGCGGGTGATCACGCCGAGGTGGGCGACGTGGCGGAGCCGGTCGGTGTTCTCCGCCGGGAGCCCGAGCGTGTCGCGGATGTCCTGGCCGTGAGCGAACGTCTCCATCAACCGCGCAGTGACGAAGGACCGCGGCTTCATCGAGGGGCCCTCCCACGGGATGACCGCTCCCTCCGGGAGGGCGAGGATGGCGCCGAGCAGCCCGTTGCGGCCCCGGCGCCACCAGTCGAGGAGGCCGGCCGCCGGCATGGCCCTGCCGCGCTCACGGGCGGCTCGCTCGTGAGGTTCGATGTAGTCGATGCCGCGGCCCATGTCGGACCGATACTCGTCGGGATCGACGACGGCGAGGGCCGCCATGTCCTCGCTGAACGCGAGGTGCCCCACCTGGTCCCGGATCGTCCATCCCGCCGCAGGGGTGTCGAGATCCCACCGGTCCTCGTGCAGGTCGGCAAGGATGGCTTCCAGTACGTCGGCCTCGGCCATCCAATCCGTGCACACGGTGCGGAGATCGCTCGGTCCGGCCATGGGACGAGCGTATCCGAAGCCCGGTTCGGGTTCGCGCAGGCCGCAGACCGGGCAGACTGGAGGGGGATGCGACGAAGGCACTTCGGAGTGGTTCTCGCCACCGCGGTGGCGTTCGCCGCGTTCTGTCTCGTGGTGCTCGCGGGACCCTCCGATGCCTCGTCGGACTCGCCCGCGACCGTCCGGGCCGGCACCCGCATCGCCGGTGTCGCGGTCGGGGGGCTGCCGATCGCCGAGGCCGAGGCGGCGGTCGTCGACGAGTTGGTCGAACGGCGCGGCGCCCCGATCACGGTGCGCGTCGACGGCGAGACCGTGCTGCGGATCAGCGCCGGCGAGGCGGGTCTCGACTTCGACCCGAACCGCGCTCTGGAGCGTGCCGTGGCGATGTCGGAGCTGCCCGAGATCTTCCCGTATCGCGAGGGGCTCACCGATCCGCCGGTGGCCGTCGGCGCCGACCGCCGCTACGACGTCGAGTGGAGGATCGACGAGACCGTCGTCGCAGACCTCGCGGGCCGACTCCAGAGCCTTGCGGCGCGTGGTGTGCGCGAGGGGAGGCTCGACGTCGTCGGCGGGCAGGTCACCGCGGTTCCGCCGGAACCCGGCGCGGCACTCGCCGATCCCTCTTCCCGGGTCGTCGCCGCCATCGCCGCCATCGCCGCCGGGGGCGCCGGCGGGGAGCTCGACCTGACGACCGATCCCATCGAGGCGGACGTCTCGATCGATGAGCTCGAAGCCGATGCGGCCCGCCTCGACGCCATGCTCGAGGGAGACGTCACCCTCCTGGTCGACGGCTCTCGACCGATGACACTGCCGGAGGCGGCCATCCGCCGTGCCGCAACGGTGATCTGGGATCGGGACGCCGGGTGGGACCTCCGGATGACGTCGAACGCCCTCGAGGCCTGGGTGACGGCACACCGCAACGACGTCCGCATCCCCGCCGTCGAGGCACGTCTCGTGATCGAAGACCCGTGGGTGCGGGTGGTTCCCTCGACTCCAGCCCAGGTCCCGGAGACCGAGGGCCTGGCCCGCCGGGTGCAGCGGGCGATCGGATCGGTGACTCGTGCGACGGCGGTCCCCTACACCGACGGCCCGGAGGCGTACTTCTCGACGGAGGACGCGTACGCCCTCGGGATCCGCAAGAAGATCGGCACCTTCACGACGTACCACGCGTGCTGCGAGAACCGGGTGGTCAACATCCATCTCATCGCCGACGCCGCCGACGGGGCGACGGTCATGCCCGGCCAGACGTGGTCGCTCAACACGCATGTGGGGGAGCGCACCCGGGAGAAGGGCTATCTGCCCGCCGGGGCCATCATCGCCGGCGTCCTCGA
>DATHYU010000287.1:0-6731 GCA_035458965.1 Acidimicrobiia bacterium
GTCGCGGTCCTCGAGGTCCTCGATGACCGTCTCCCCGCCCGCCACCTCGTCGACCACCCATCGGATCTGGTCCATCGTCGGCGGGCTCGACCGATCCCGAATGTCGGCGAGGCGCCAGGCCAGGCCGTTCGCCAGCAGCCGGTCGGCGAGAGAGTTGTGCCCATGAGGGCTCTCGACGTCGGCGGCATCCTCCGGAGAGAGGACGAGGAGGTCCGGGTCGATCCCGAGCTCGACGGCCACGGGAGCGGTGAAGGGATCGGGCCCGATCGCCGTGTGGAGCTCGGCGATCACGGTCCCGGGTCGGTACCCGGCATCGAAGTCCGCGACATCGACGCCGGCGTCGCCGCGATGGCCGCCCAGCATGAGCATCATCCCGCCCGTGAGGGCGAGCAGCAGCATCAGCGTGCTGACGCTGCGCATGAACCGCAGGAATGCCGTCGAGGGCACCGCTCCCGAACCCTTCCGTCTGTAGCCCGTCCGGCCGGCACCGCCGGATCCGAACACCACTCACAGTAGTTGACTTGACCACAGTGGGGAAGTCGCACCGGCAGATCACTACCGTCCCGGCGTGCTTCGCGTCGGCGCCGCCATCGGAATCTTCGGGATCTCCTTCTCGGCGATCTTCGTGCGGCTCGCCGACGTCTCCCCCACCACCGCCGCCTTCTTCCGGGTCGTCTACGCCCTCCCGCTCCTGGCGCTGATCTGGGGGCTGCAGCGCCACCGGGACGCACGACCCCGCCGGGACCGCCTCATCGCCGTCGGTGCGGGAGTCGTCTTCACCGCCGACCTGGTGCTGTGGCACACGGGTATCGGGCTCATCGGGGCCGGATTGGCGACGGTGCTGGCGAACACCCAGATCGTCTTCGTCGGGATCGCGGCCTGGGCGATCCACCGGGAACGGCCGACCACCGTCGCCCTCGCTGCGGTTCCCGTCATCCTGGGCGGCGTCCTCCTCATCGGGGGTGTGGGAGGCACCGGGTACGGAGACGACCCCGCCCGCGGCGCGCTCTACGGCCTGTTCACGGGCCTGGCGTACGCTGCATTCATCGTCCTCCTCCGGACGGCGAACCGGGTCCCCGGCACCCCGCCGTCGGGGCCGCTCCTGGACGCCACCCTCGGCTCGGCCATCTCGCTCCTTGCGATCGCCCCGTTCGAGGCGGACTTCTCGTTCACGCCCACCTGGCCCGCCCACGGCTGGCTGGTCCTGCTGGCGGTCGTCGCCCAGACGATCGGCTGGCTCCTGGTGAGCCGCACCCTGCCGAGGTTGCCGGCTCTCGAGACGTCACTGCTCATCCTCGTCCAGCCCGCAGGCACCCTCCTGTGGGCCCGCCTGGTCTTCGGAGAGACGCCGTCGGCGATCCAGTGGATCGGCGTCGCCGTCGTGCTCGTCGGGGTGACCGCGGCTGCCGGACGGACGACCGTCAGACGATCTGCGGAAGCCACGCTCCGACAGACCTGAAGAACCGCGACCGGGGCACCGCCTCCGTGGCGCCGAGGGCGGTCGCCCTCACCATGGCGAGGTCGTCCACATGGGGGCCGAAGGCCACGACGCGTGCCCCCTGGGACGCCCCCCGGATGACGCGATCGGCGTCGGGGTGCGTCAGGTCGACGAAGACGACCGTGGGGCGACGAACCTCCTCCGCATCCTCGGGGGCCCGACGCCACACCTCGAGCCGGTACCCGGCGGCGGACACCGCCGACTCGACGCGGCTCCCATCCATCAGATCGCGTGAGAGCAGGGCCACGGCCGGACGGGTGATCGCCACCGCCTTCGCCGCCCCCCAGGCGATGTGCGCCCGCCACGGGCCCTCGCCGAGGTCCTGCGACGACGCCGGAGCCAGGTCGTGGCGATCCCCCGGGAGGGCGTTGCCGACCACGGCGTCGCGATCGGGTGGCTCGACACCTGCGGCGTCGAGCACCTCGGTCGGGAATCGCATCGCCTCCTGGAACACCTCGAGTGGCGACCGTGTCTGCTGCGCATAGGGAACGGAGAGCAAGGACTCCAATCGCTCCCGGAGCCAGGCGCGGCCCTCCTCGAGAGCGGCGGCCATGGCATCCGACACGTCGATGCCCCGCTCCTCGAGCCGCCTGCGCACGAACGGTTCGTACGCGGCGAGCATCTCCTCGGCCAGTGCTCGGGATGTCTCGTCCATGGCGGGGGAGCCTATCGGTCGAAGGCCCGCAAGCACCCGGTACCATCCCCGAACATCTACGAGAGGACGTCATGCGCCGAATCAGCGCATTGGCGATGGTGCTCGCACTCGTCGCCGTCGCTTGCAGGATCGAAACGAACGTCGTGGCCGACCTCAACGCCGACGGCACCGGCACGGTGATGTTCGAGGTCGGCTTCGACGAGGAGGCACAGGGGCTCTTCCTGGCCGACGCCAATCCCTTCGATCAGGCTCCGCCCGGGGCCACCACCAGCGAAGAGACGCGAGACGGCATCCGCTACTTCCAGTTCACGTCGTCCTTCAGCAACGCCGAAGAGCTCACCCAGCTGATGCTCGAGTCGGACCAGGCGCCGTTCGAGAGCTTCTCGGCATCGTTCTCGGAGAACTCCGTCAAGATCGACGCCCGGACCGGTGCCGAGGGCGGGGGCTTCTTCGACGAGGGCGACCTCGAGGGCTTCAGCCCCGACCAGCTGGAGGACAGCCTCGCCGCCAACATCGTCATCACGATGCCCGGCAAGGTCATCAGCTCGACCGCAGACTCGGCCGACGGCTCCACGCTCTCGTGGAGCGTGCCGATCTTCAGCGGCGGGACCCTGGCCGTGCAGGCCGAGTCCGACCCGACGCAGGACGCCGACGGCGGAGGCGGATTCCCGGCCTGGCTGATCGCGGTCACCGTCGTGGTCGTGGCCGCCGGCGCGTTCCTCTTCATGCGGAGCCGCAAGTCGGCACCGGCCGCCGCCCCATCGGAGGAGCCGGAGGCCGCCGCCCCATCGGAGGAGCCGGAGGCCCCCGCCGAGGACGAGCCCCCGGCCCCGCCAGCACCATCGGGCGAGTGAGACTCGTCGTCATCGACCTGATCCCGGCCCTCCTCTCGTGGGAGGGCCGGGACGCGTCCGACGTCGCCGCGGACGCCGACACGACCCTCCAGGACCTGTACGACGCGGGATACCGCCTGGAAGGAGTCGCCGACAGCGAACGATCGGGGTCGGACCTCAGAGACGTGCTCGCCGCGCACGGACTCGCCGAGTGGTTCGAGCGCGTGGCCTCGTCCGCAGAGTTCGGGCCGCTCGTCACACCTCGCGTGATCCGCCGCATCGCGACCTCCGCCGGCGTCTCGATCTCCGACGTGGCCGTCGTCACCGCTCGCGAGCCACTGGCCAAGCGGCTCCAGAAGGATCGCATCGCGGTCGTGCTGACCGGCGGCCCCGAGGAGTTCTGGGCCGTCCCGGAGGCCCTCGCGGATCTCGGCGCCGGACATCGGCCCTAGCTCTGCTGGTCTGTCCGGCCCCGGCTCGCCTGCGCTGAAGGCGTCTCCTGCCGTCGGCCGGACGAAGGCCGGCGGGGCCCCGACCCCACCGGCTCAACCCGTGAACACCTGCACCGTCATGAGGCCGAGCGGGCCCTCCACGACCCCGATCCCGATCCGGTTGTACTCGGGCGACAGGATGTTGGCGCGATGGCCGGGGCTGTCCATGAGGCCCCCGTGGGTCTCGGTCGGCGTGGCCGCCAGGGCCAGGTTCTCTCCGGCGATCCGGTACGTGATCCCGGCGTCCCAGACCCGATCGCCGACCGTTCCGGTGTCGGGCGACACGTGGGAGAAGTGCCCCTCCACGTACATCTCGACGGCGTGGCCGAGGCCCACCTGCGAGAGCGCCGGACTCCAGGCGAGCGGATCGAGCCCTTCGTCGATGCGTGCCCGGTTGACGAGCTCGAAGACCTCGTCGGCGGAACCCCAGTCCACGAGGAGGTCGTCGGCCTCCGCTGCCGGCAGCGCCACGACGTCCTCGCCCTCGAGTATGACCCTTCGAACACCGAGGGTGCGGCGCATGTTGATGAGCGTCTCGACGATCCGATCGCCGGCGAGCGTGGTGAAGAGCTCCTGCGGCACGCCGTCGGGATTCGTCAGCGTCTGGGTGACCGCCGAGTCGTCGAGCTGGCCGGCCACGGCCGGCGGCATGGGAAGGACGACGCCGAGCGTCAGCATGAGCGTCACCGCGAAGACGCCCGTCGCCATGGCGAGGCCGGCACCGCCGACCCGGTTCATGAGGTTGAGCCCCGGCATCCTGGCATGCCGCTCGACGCGCCGGGCGAGTATCGCCGCTCCGATGCCGGTGCCCACGAACACGATCACGCCGCCGGTGAGCCGACCGACGTCGGGCGAGATCCCCGACATCGCCGTGACGACCGACCCGACGACACCGCCGAGCCGGAAGGCGAACAGGGTTCCCAGCACGAGACCCGTGAGATCCATGGCCTCGCGCACGAAGCCCCGGTACCAGCCGCGCAGGAGGAGGAATGCCAGGAAGAGGAGGATGAAGACGTCGATCACAGCTCTATCCGCATTCGCTTGTTGTCGCGGCCCTTGCTCTCGGTCTTGACCACGCGCACCGATCCGACCTCGAGCGTGTTCGCGACGTGGGTCCCACCGTCCGCCTGCTTGTCGAGACCACCGATCTCTACGACCCGGATCGGGTCGACGAACTCGGGGATGAGGTTCACCTTCGTGCGGATGAGATCGGGGTCCGCCAGGGCGAGCGACCGGGGCAGGAAGCGAACCGCGACGTCATGGCCCTCCGCCAGAGCGGCATTGACCCGCTCCTCCACGTCACGGCCGAACTCGGCCGTGATGCCGGCGAGTTCGAAGTCCATCCGCGCCCGGCCGGGCTCCATGTTCCCGCCGGTCACCTTCGCATCGAAATCGCGCCAGACGATCGCCGACAGGACGTGCAACGCCGTGTGGGTCCTCATGAGGAGGTGCCGTCGATCCCAATCGATGGTCGCGGTCAGCGCCGTTCCGACCGGCGGTGGGTCGCCCGCGACGACATGGACGAGCCGGCCGCCCTTCTTGAGCGTGTCGACGACGTCGACGGATCCGCCGTCCCACTCCAGAGCCCCGGTGTCACCCGGCTGTCCGCCGCCTTGGGGGTAGAACACGGTGCGATCCAGCACGACGCCGTCGGCGCCCACCTCGAGCACCACGGCCTCGGCGGCACGCCGATAGGCGTCGCGGGCGGCGATCTCCTCTGTCATGTCGCGAAAAAGGGTACCCGCTGAGTGGTCGCGCGAACACCTCCAGAGGTCATGGCCGGCGCCGCAGCGTCCAGGCGGCGCCGGCCATGACCCCCAACACGAGCCCGGCGAACAGCAGCAGGAGCCCTGAGCCACCGTCGGGCTCCCGGGGTGCCGGCTCCGGCGGAGCGGCCGCGGCGGTGGTGACGGTGGCGACCGTCGTGGTCGTCGTCGTGGTGGTCGTCGTCGTGGTGGTCGTCGTCGTGGTGGTCACGGTCGCCTCACCGATGAGCACGCCGTCCGCCTCGAGCCGCACGCTCCAGGGGCCGTCACCCTGCACGTCGAGGGTCTCGCACGTCACGAGGGACAGATCGGCGACGGACGTCCGCCGGGTGAAACACCAGGAGCTGCCGACGTCGGAGAGGGCGACGAACCCGTCGGCAGGGATCTCGACCCAGGGCCGCAGCGTCCCGCGGCACGCCACGTCGGTGTCACCGAACGCCTTGCAGGCGAGGGCCACGTCGCCGGACGCGGCTGGCGCCATGCCGGAGAAGAGGCCGAGCACGGCCTCGACCTGGCGGCGGTTCACGGTCCCGAAGATCGGGACCTCGGACCGCATGAGCGAGTCCGCCGTCGGCCGAACCGCATCTCCGTCGATCGCCGAGTAGCACCCGGCGGCGTCGACGAAGGAGACGGTGACGTCGTCGGCCACACCGTCGGGGGGAGCGAGGCCGAAGGTGCGGTAGGCCGCGAGATAGTCCTCCACGAACGAATCCACGGCACCGTCCAGATCGCCCCACCACTCCTCGGCCGTCTCGAGGTCGGGAGCGCAGTTCGGATAGCCGTGGGTCACGGAACGCGCTTCGCCGTACTCGACGTACTCGTCGCGAAGATCGAACAGGGCGTGGCCCCACTCGTGGGTGAGCGTCTCGATCGCGTCGAAACGGTCGGAGGAGGGAATCGACAGGTATGCGCCTCCGAACCCCAGAGCATCCTGATCGAGAGCCGGCGGGCCTTCACCGTCGAGGGACATCCATCCGGCCTCGGACCTCCCATTTCCGCCGGGCCGCTGCAGGTGGAGCGTCGTGATGTGCACGTTGGGGAGGTCGAAGCCCTCGGTGCCGACGAGGCCCGAGCCGCGCGGGGGCGCGTCGTGGAACAGCGCATGGTCGTCGGCGACGAGGTCGGTGAGCAGCCACAGGTTGAAGGCATGCCGGGCCGACCGCAACGGCTCGGTCGAGAACGGGCCGAAGACGACGCGATGGGCTTGGACGCCGCCCTGGCCGACGGGCTCGCCATCGACGAGCCCGACGGGGCCGTTCCATCCGAGCAGATCGAGCGCCATCGCCCGGACCTCGCCCACGTCGTCGAAGCCCGAGCCCGCGATGACGACGTTGATGCGATCAGCACCCTCGTGGACCGAGCCCGGGAACAGAGGGACGAGCGAACCCGTCCCCACCTGGACGGAGATCCCCCCGACCACCCGGCGGCACCCGACAGACGAGGCGCCCAGGCACGGGTCGACCCGGTACCGGCCCGGAGGCAGCGACG
>DATHYU010000288.1:0-2942 GCA_035458965.1 Acidimicrobiia bacterium
TGACGTTCTCGAAGGGCACGTACCTGGGCGAGAACTCGAGGACCGGATCCTCGCCCGCTTCCTGCGTCGCCCAGATATAGGCGTAGTCGGGAGAGCCGAACAGGCCGAAGGTGCCGTCGCGAACAGACTCGAGGAGCGACAGGGGCCGCTCACGGACATACTCGAGGCCGAGCTCCCAACCGAGACGGTTTGCCGCAAGATCGTCCTCCACGGGCCACGGAGTGTCCCGGGTCCATCCGTAGTGATCGGGATTGTGCCCGAAGTAGAAGTTCATCCCGCCGACGGTGGAGAGATAGACGCCCGGCTCGACGACGACCGAGTTGCGCACCATCCACGGCGAGATCACGACGGCCACACCGGCCAGCAGGATCCCCCCTGCCCGTACACGAGCACGCAGGTCGGGGGACCGGATCCATACGACGCCGAGAAGCACCGGCACGTAGAACACCGCCTCACCACGGGTCAGGACAGCGAGCCCGGTGAGCGCACCGACGAGCGCCCAGCCCAGCGGTCGACCGACACCGGGAGACAACGCCGCGAGGATCGCTCCCAGCATGAGCAGGACGAACAGATGCTCGGCCCCCAGTACGGGGGCGTAGACGATGAGCGTCGGGCTGGTCGCGCAGATCGCGGCCGCGACGAGCGAGACGTCCTCGCGCCCGGTGAGCCGTCTGCCGAGGAGGTACACCATTGCGCACGCCGCAGTGGAGAGCACGACCATCCACAGGCTGAGCCATCCGACCGTCCTCGACACGAGCATCAGCCCGGCGAGAAGCCACGGATGGCCCGGCAACTGGAGCGCGGTGGGCTCGGTGAGCCCGAACCGCTGCTCGTCGAGGAGGTTCTCGGCCAGGAGCTGGTAGACGCGGTAGTCGGACACCGGCTGGGGGCTGGCATGAAGCATCCAGCCGACCCGAAGGACGAACGCCACGCCGACAATGACGATGAGCGCTCTGTACCGCTGCACGAAACGGATCTCCCGCGGACCTCCCGACACGGCGAGCACTGTACCGATCACCACGAGCCCGACGACGCTGCACCCCCCGCAAACCGCTGTGCGAGCAGGCAACGACCGCTACCGCCGCCGATATCGCTCGGCTCAGGCCCCGGTGAGCGCGACGAGGGCCCGCTCGTGGGCGCCACCGTTCGATCGCCTCGAGGGCCGACGAGCGCGGGTCGTCACCCCGGCCCGCTCATCGGGACCGAGCCCCGCCTGCGACGCCGAGATGGATCGGTGCATCACGGGGCCGTCAGATCCCCAAACCGCCGTCGTGAAGCTGGCGCCGAACGGTGGCAACGTCTCCCTCGAGCCGCTCCTCCAGGCTCGTGATGCGCTCGACGAGGATCTCGAGGGCGCGCACGTCGTGGTCCCCGCTGCTCTCGGCCAGGTCGGTGCGGAAGGCCGGTTTGTGGCGCTCGGTCGTCTCGATCACCCTCCCCGTGAGACCGACGACGGTCGATCCGGCGGGGACGTCCCGAACGACGACGGCGCCGGCCCCGACACGGGCGGCAGCACCGATCTCGACGGCGCCGAGCACGATCGCGTTGGCACCGACGACGACGCCGTCACCGATCGTCGGATGACGCTTCGTCTTCTCCATGCTCACGCCCCCGAGGGTGACCCCCTGGTAGAGCATGACGTCGTCGCCGATCTCGGCGGTCTCTCCGATCACGACGCCCATGCCGTGGTCGATCACGAATCGGCGTCCGATCGAGGCACCCGGATGGATCTCCACCCCGGTGATCAGTCGCGACACGGTGCTCACCAGCCGTCCGACGAGCTTCAGCCCTCGGGCCCAGAGGGCGTGGGCGAGGCGGTGGAGCCACACGGCGTGAAGACCGGAGCTGCACAGGACGACCTCGGCGACCGTGCGGGCGGCCGGGTCGTGCTCGAAGACCGCCTGGATGTCCTCACGGACCCTCTCCGCGAGGCGGGGTCGCTCGTTCATCTCACACCCCCTCGAACTGGAACAGGGCCGTCGACAGGTACCGCTCGCCGGTGTCGGGGAGGATCACGACCAGGAGCTTGCCTGCGTTCTCCGGTCGGACCGCGACCTCGAGCGCGGCGTGGAGGGCGGCACCGCAGGAGATCCCGGCGAGGATGCCCTCCGACCGGGCCAGGCGCCGGGATGCGGCGATCGCGTCGTCGCCCTCCACCGTCACCACCTCGTCGATCACGCTGCGGTCGAGGACACCGGGAACGAAGCCCGCCCCGATCCCCTGGATCGGATGAGGGCCCGGATCACCACCGGACAGCACAGGAGATGCCGCCGGCTCGACCGCCACGACGTGCACGTCGCGTCGCCCCTTGAGGACCTGGCCGACCCCGGTGATGGTGCCACCCGTTCCGACACCGGCGACGAAGATATCGACCTCGCCGTCGGTGTCACGCCAGATCTCCTCCGCCGTCGTCCGGCGGTGGACGTCGGGATTGGCGGGGTTCAGGAACTGCTGTGGCATGAAGGTATCCGGCATGTCCGCCAGGATGTCCATCGCCTGCTCGATGGCTCCCGGCATGCCATAGGGGCCGGGCGTCAGCACGATCTCGGCGCCGAGCATCTCGACCAGCCGGCGGCGCTCGACGCTCATGGTCTCCGGCATCGTCAGGATGAGGCGGTACCCCTTGGCGGCCGCAGCGAAGGCCAACCCGATTCCGGTGTTGCCACTCGTCGGTTCGATGAGCGTCGTCTTGCCCGGCGTGATCGACCCGGCAGCTTCGGCGGCCTCGATCATGCTCACGCCGATGCGGTCCTTGACGCTCCCCATCGGGTTGAAGGACTCGACCTTCGCCACGACGCGGGCGCCGCCCTCCGGAGAGAGGCGGCGGAGATCGACGAGGGGCGTGTTGCCGATCGTCTGGGTGATGGAATCATAGATGCGACCGTGTCCTTTGAAGGACAGGCCATCCAGGGTCTTGATCGCAAACTCGGGCATGAAACCGG
>DATHYU010000289.1:0-6415 GCA_035458965.1 Acidimicrobiia bacterium
CGAGCGTCTTGTTGAAGGCGTCGTCGCCCTGCTGGGCGCTGAGCCCCTCGACGAGCGCCCGGCTGAAGCTGGCGATCATCCCGTTGTTCTCTGCGAGCCTGGCGTTCGCGTCGTCCCGGGTGTACCCGCCCGACAGCGCCACGACCCGAACGACCCGCGGGTGGGCGATGAGGTCGGCATAGAAGTTCGCCGCGCTCGGGATGGTCAGCTTGAACATGACGGGCCAGCCGACCCGGTCGAGACCGTGCATGATCTCGCTCATCAGCAGCTCCTCGGCCGCCGCCTTGGTCGGGCTGTCGATGTCGACCTCGGGCTCGAGGATCGGCACGAGGCCCGCAGCGGCGATCTGCTCGCCGACGGCGAACTGCTGGGCGACGATCGCGGCGACGCCGTCGGCATTGGCGTGCTTGACGACCGAGCGCATCTTCGTGCCGAACACGCCGAGGCCGTACGCCCGGGCCAACAGCTCGTCGAGCCCCGGCATGGGCCTCATGAGCTGCACACCGTCGGCCTCGTCGGCGAGGCCCTTGTCGACCTTGAGGAAGGGGACCACCTGCTTGGTGCCCCAGAGGTACTCGGCGGTGCCGACGCCCTCGACCCGACGGTCCATCGTCATCTCGAACAGGATGGCGGCGATGACCCGGTCGCCGGTGAATGCCGGGCTGGTCATGATGCGGGTCCGCATCTCGTGGACGAGGTCGAACATCTCGTCCTCGTTCGTCCAGGCGCTCGCTTCGACGCCGTATGCGCCCAGCGCCTTCGGCGTGCTCCCGCCGCTCTGGTCGAGCGCGGCGATGAAGCCGTTGCCGGCGCGCATCTGATCGAGTTGCCGTTGATGCATGGGAAGACTCTCCATCTCGGTGGTGCAGCCCTCAAGCCTATAGGCCCGGGTCGAGGGTTCCCCCGGCGAGCGACCGTTGGGCGTCGCCGAAGGTCACGGAGTCCCGGGGTCCTTTTCTCCGTGCCTCGAACCCTTCGCTGAAGGCGGCACACCGGCGCGCCGATGAGGTCGGAGAACCTCGGGAGCGATCTGCGGGCCGACGGCTCGGAGTTGCGACACCTTCGCCACTCCGATCCGTCGTTGTCCGGTGTTCCCTTTACGATTGAGAACCCGACCTCGGCCGCAGAGGAAGAGTCTTGAGTCGCACAGCACGAACGATCCTCGTCTACCTCGTCGTGATCACCGTCGCGATCATGGCGGTGAACTTCTTCGTGTCGAGCGCCACGGCGCCCGAGGAGATCGGCCTCGACGTGCTCGAGACCCGGATCCAGTCCGGTGACGTCGTCTCCGTCGTCATCAAGCAGCAGTCGAACATCGTCGAGGGCGAGATGCAGGTCGGGGTCCTCCCCGGCGGCCAGACGGCGTTCCGGACCTCCTACCCCGACGGCTACGAGGGCGACCTGACGAAGCAGTTGCTCGCTGCGGGCGTCCAGATCGAAGCGGACCCCGAGAATCCCTCCATTCTCGGTTGGTTCCTCACCACGATCCTGCCGTACGTGCTGATCTTCGGCGTCTTCATCTTCATCCTCATGCAGATGCAGGGCGGTGGGAATCGCGTCATGCAGTTCGGGAAGTCCAAGGCCAAGCAGGTCACGAAGGACATGCCCAAGGTGACGTTCACGGATGTCGCCGGCCTCGACGAGGCGGTCGAGGAGCTGAGCGAGATCAAGGACTTCCTCAGCCGGCCCCAGAAGTTCCGGGCGATCGGCGCCAAGATCCCCAAGGGTGTGCTCCTGTACGGCCCTCCCGGGACCGGCAAGACCCTCCTCGCCCGCGCCGTCGCCGGCGAGGCCGGGGTCCCGTTCTTCTCGATCTCCGGCTCCGACTTCGTCGAGATGTTCGTCGGCGTCGGTGCCTCCCGGGTTCGCGACCTCTTCGAGCAGGCCAAGGCACAGGCACCGGCCATCGTGTTCGTCGACGAGATCGACGCCGTCGGCCGCCATCGCGGCGCCGGCCTCGGCGGCGGACACGACGAGCGCGAGCAGACGCTGAACCAGCTCCTCGTCGAGATGGACGGCTTCGACGCCAAGACCGGCGTCATCCTGATCGCGGCGACGAACCGTCCCGACATCCTGGATCCCGCCCTGCTCCGGCCCGGCCGGTTCGACCGCCAGATCGTCGTCGACCGGCCCGACATCCGCGGCCGGAGGCAGATCCTCGAGGTGCACGCCAAGGGCAAGCCCTTCGCTGACGACGTCGACCTCGAGACGATCGCCCGCGGCACTCCCGGCTTCACGGGCGCCGACCTCGCCAACACCATCAACGAGGCGGCCCTCCTGGCCGCCCGGCGCGGCCACGACATCATCGCGATGGACGAGCTCGACGAGGCCGTCGACCGGGTCATCGCCGGCCCGGAACGCCGCAGCCGGGTGATGACCGACGAGGACAAGCGGATCACCGCGTACCACGAAGGCGGGCACGCCCTCGTCGGGTTCGCGCTGCCGAACGCCGATCCGATCCACAAGGTGACGATCATTCCGCGCGGCCGCGCCGGCGGGTACACGATGGCGATGCCGCTCGAGGACCGCAATTACATGCGCCGGTCCGAGATGGTCGACAAGCTGGCGATGATGCTCGGTGGTCGGACGGCGGAGGAACTCGTCTTCATCGACCCGACCACGGGGGCGTCCAACGACATCGAGCAGGCCACGAGCCTCGCCCGGCGGATGGTCATGGAGTACGGGATGAGCGACCGGCTCGGGCCGATGAAGTACGGCGAGCCACAGGGCGAGGTGTTCCTCGGCCGCGACTACACCCGTCATCAGGACTACTCCGACGAGGTGGCCTCCGTCATCGACGAAGAGGTCCGCAAGCTGATCACCCGAGCCCACGACGAGGCGCGGACCATCCTGTCGACGCACCGCGACGCCCTCGACCGCATCGCCGACGCCCTCATCGAGCAGGAGACGCTCGATGCGAAGAAGGTCGCCGAGATCTTCAGCGACGTCCCGAAGTGGGAGCACACGGCCGAGGGCTCCATGCGCATCCAGGCGCCCAACGGTCGGATCCGCGACGAGTCGATCGCCGCCGTGATGCCGGTGACGACCGAGGACGGGAAGCCCTCCTGAGCGGGACGCACTGGCATGTCGGCGGAGGTCGCCGGCTCCCTCTCGACCGGACGCTCGTCATGGGGGTGCTCAACGTCACGCCCGATTCGTTCTCCGACGGCGGCGCCCATGCGGATCGGCGCGCGGCCTTCGACCACGGGTACGCGATGCATGAGGCAGGGGTCGACATCGTCGACGTGGGAGGCGAGTCCACGAGACCCGGCGCCGATGCGGTGCCCGCCGACGAGGAGCTGCGCCGCGTCGTTCCGGCCATCGGATGGCTCGCGGCCGCAGGAGTCGTCGTGTCGGTCGACACCTCCAAGCCGTCGGTGGCACGGGCGGCGGTCGCAGCCGGCGCCGCGATCGTCAACGACGTCACCGGGCTGCGGGATCCCGAGATGATCGAGGTCCTGACGTCCTGCGACGCCGGTGTCGTGGTCATGCACATGCTGGGGACGCCACGGACGATGCAGGCCGACCCGACCTACGCAGACGTCGTCACCGAGGTGCGCGACCACCTCGTCGAACGGGCCACCGCGGCCGAGTCCGCAGGTATCTCCCGTGACCGCATCGTCATCGATCCGGGGATCGGTTTCGGCAAGACCCTCGGGCACAACCTCGAGCTCCTCGCCGGCCTCGACGAGCTCGTCCGCACCGGGTACCCGGTGCTCGTCGGCGCGTCTCGGAAGTCCTTCATGGCGAAGCTGATCGGGGAGGTTCCCCCGGGTGAACGAGACGCTCCGACCCACGCCGTGCACGCCCTGGCCATCGCCCACGGGGCCGCCGTGATCCGCGTCCACGATGCCGTCGGCGGCGTGTTCGGGGCCCGGTCGGCGGACGCTATCGTGCGCCTCAATCGAGGAGGCGGAACATGATGATGACGGGCCTGGAGCCCCGCGACTTCACCTGGGTCATCGCCCGTCGCCTCGCCGTGTCGGAGCGGATCGGCGGGTACGGGTTCCAACATCGCCGGGTTCGCCGCGAGGAGGAGATCGCCTGGCTCAAGTCGAAGGGCATCACGGCGGTGGTCTCCCTCCTCGAGGGCAATCAGAACCTCTCCTCGTACGAGGACGCCGATCTCGCCGTCCTCCACGCGCCGTTGACCGACCTCGATCCGGGAACGATCAAGCAGATCTTCGCCAAGCTCGACAAGGTGCTCGCCGACCCGGGGCAGGTGGTCCTGGTCCACCGTGACACGATCGACGACGCCGTCGCCGGC
The DNA here is from genome assembly GCA_035458965.1 of Acidimicrobiia bacterium. GTDB lineage: Bacteria > Actinomycetota > Acidimicrobiia > Spongiisociales > UBA11373 > DATHYU01. The sequence continues at coordinate 4,268 of DATHYU010000289.1, forward strand.
GTGCTCGCCGGGTACCTCATCCATTCACAGATGATCAAGGATCCCATCGTGGCCACGGCCGCGATCCAGGAGATCCTCAAGCGCCCGCTCGGTCCCGAGGCCCGGGCGGTCATCCCGGAGAAGGCCGGCACCTGACCCGGACGCCGTCGACTCGCTATGCGATCGGGCTGGGTTCGAATCTCGGCGATCGGCAGGCGAACCTTCGGGCCGCCGTTGCCGCTCTGGCGTCATCGGGCGAGCTGATCGCCGTGTCCTCGCTCTACGAGTCGGCCCCCATCGGCGGCCCCGAACAGGGCCCGTTCCTCAATGCGGTGGCGATCCTCGACTCGACCGTGACGCCAAGGGTCATGCTCGAGCGATGCCTCGTGGTCGAAGCCGATCTCGGTCGGGAGCGGCGCGAGCGATGGGGCCCTCGCCTCATCGACCTCGACATCCTCGTCGCCGGGGGGTACGTGATCGACGAGCCCGGCCTGCGGGTCCCGCATCCGCGGATGATCGAGCGCCGGTTCGTGCTCGAACCGCTGGTGGAGGTCTGGCCCGTGGCGGCCGTCCCCGGGTGTCCGTCGGTCCACGCATGCCTCGCCGCGGTGTCCGGTCAGGACGTGCGAATCGCCGCCTCCGGGGGCTGGTGGCGCTGAGCCGTCGGAGGTGGCCCCTACAATCCAGGCCGTCCCGGTACCCGAGCGGACTGGAGATCGCCCGTGGACCTCGTGATCGTCGGACCCGGCCGCGCCGGCATGAGCCTCGCGCTCGCCGCCGTGGACGCCGGGCACCGGATCGCCGCCGTGATGGCGAGGCGCCCCGACGCCGCTCGGTCGGCCGCACGACGGCTCGGGGCCGACGTGCTCGCTCTCGACGACCCGGTGCCCTCCTGTGACCTCGTCGTGCTCGCCGTCCGCGACGACGCCATCCCGAGCGTCGCCGAGCGCCTGGCCCCCCTCCCGCCTCATGCCCCGAGGGTGGTCCATGTCTCCGGTCTCACCCCGGTGGCCGCGCTCGACCCGCTGCGGCCGGCATCGGTCGGGTCGCTCCATCCCCTGCAGACCCTTCCGGACCCCGAGGTCGGCAGTGCCCGGCTCGCGGGCGCCTGGGTGGCGGTCACGTCGGACGACGACGAGCTCGCCGACCGGCTGTTCGCCCTCGCCCGCTCGGTCGGGATGCATCCCTTCGAGCTGGCCGACGGCGACAAGGCGCTCTACCACGCGGCGGCGGCCGCGGCGGCGAACTACCCGCTTGCGGCCTTGAGCATGGCCCGGCGGCTCTTCGAGGCGGCCGGGGTGCCCTTCGAGGCGGCCGGTCCGCTGGTTCGCGCGGTGGTGGACAACGCCTTCGCCCTCGGGCCCGACGAGGCGCTCACGGGGCCGATCGCCCGAGGCGACGTCGGCACCGTTGCGGCCCAGCTCGCCGCCGTCGCGAAGGCCGACCCGTCCCTCGCCCCCCACTTCGCCTCCATGGCGAGGGCGACGGCGGCCGTGGCGGGGACCGGCGCGGTGTTCGAGGAGGTATTGGGGTGAGGATCGACGGGACCTTCGCGGGTGCCCGGAGGGGCCGCTCCGGCGTGGTCGGGCTCGTTCCCACGATGGGGTACCTCCATGAGGGCCACCTGGCGCTGATCGAGGCCGCCCGGGAGGGCAGCGACACCGTCGTCGTCAGCCTCTTCGTGAACCCCCTGCAGTTCGACCAGGCCTCAGACCTCGCCCGCTACCCGCGTGATCTCGAACGAGACGCGGCCCTCGCCGCGTCGGCCGGCGCCGACATCCTGTTCGCACCCGACGTGACCGAGATGTACCCGGACGAGCCGGTCACGAGGGTTCGGCTCGCGACGCTCACGTCCACCATGGAGGGAGCGCATCGTCCCGGCCACTTCGACGGCGTCGCAACGGTGGTCGCCAAGCTGTTCGCCGGCCTCCGCCCCGACCGCGCCTGGTTCGGCCGCAAGGACGCCCAGCAGCTCGTCGTGATCGGCCGCATGGCCGCCGACCTCTCGTTCCCCGTCGAGGTGGTCGGCCATCCGACCCTCCGGGAGGCCGACGGCCTGGCGCTCTCCAGCCGCAACGTGTTCCTCTCGTCGGACGAGCGGGAGGTCGCGCTGAGCCTGTCGAGGGGCCTCTTCGCCGCAGCCGACGCCGTCGCCGTCGGTGGGCGTGA
>DATHYU010000290.1:0-2667 GCA_035458965.1 Acidimicrobiia bacterium
CGAAGCGCTCCGTCACCTTCGCGACGGCGGTCGCCTGGTCGATGTCGATGGCGGGGACATCGTCCATGGTGAGCGCCGGTGCCGGAGCCGACGGCTCGTAGGGGGCGGCCGAGGGCGACGTCGGTGCCTCGGAGCCGGCCACGGCGGCACCGCCGTCGGCGGGTGCGTCCGAGGGTGCCGGCCCGGCTCCGCCGGCTTCGGCCTCCGGAGCTTCGACCGCCCCCCCGGTGTCGGTCTCCGATCCGTCGTCGACGGCCGTCGCGACGGGTGTCTCCGAAGCCGCGGGGGTCCTGGCTTCGAGCGCCCTGATCTCTTCGCGGGCTGCGGCGAGGTCCGCTGCGGACCGCTCGAGCTCGGCGAGGGTGCGGGCTCCCGGCCACCAGAGACGCCACAGCCACCCGGCGACGAAGCCCGCGACGGCGGCGAGGAGGGCGACGGGCACGACGAGGGTGGCGAGCTCGACGGCCGAAGCGTCGGCATCGAGGGCCGACTCACCGACGATCATGCCGGCCACGGCGACGACGGCGACCGCCACGAGGCCGGTGACGGCGGCTGAGAGGGCACGCAGGCGAAGAGGCTCCACCTCAGGACTCCTTCGGATCGTTGGTGACCCGGGCACCCTACACGAGCGCCGGAGACGACGATCCGGCCTCAGATATCGCCACCGTGCGTGGCGATGTGGAGCTCGCGGGCCGCCTCGATCCAGTTCCCCTTCTGGAGCCGCGACGCAAGGCCGTTGAACCGCTCGGAGATCTCGTCGGGGTCGAGCTCCGCGAGGTCGGCGAGGTCGCGATACGAGACGATGCCCATGCGGTTGAGCATCCCGCCGATCTGCGGGCCGATGCCCTTGATCCTGGTCAGGTCGTCGGCGACGGGCTCGGCCGACTCGACGCCGGCCTCGCGGACGGGAGCCGTCGCCTCTGCATCGTCTTCGTAGAGCGCCTCGTCGAACAGTGGCGCGTCGGTGAGGACTGCAGGTGTCGTGGCCTCGTCGTGGACGACTTCGGAAGCGATCACGTCGGAAGCGGCCACGTCGAAGGCGGTCACGTCGGAAGCGATCACGTCGGAGTCGGTCACGTCGGAGTCGGTCACGTCGGAGTCGATCACGCCGGAAGCGGCCATGTCGGAAGCGGCCACGTCGAAGGCGGTCACGTCGGAAGCGACCACGTCGGAGTCGGTCACGTCGGAAGCGATCGCGCCGGTGTCGGCCGGGTCGGCGTCACCGAGGGGCCGAAGCGAGACCACGGGTGCCAGGGGCAGGTCGTCGTCATCGTCGTCGATCGCGTCGGTCCACGCCGGACCAGGGACGATGGTGTCGAGGTGGAACGAATGGTGATGGGCTTCGGGGTCGGGGCACGCACGGGACTCGAGTGATGCCAGCTCGGCTTCGAGTTCCTCGACGCGGGCGTCGAAGCGGCCGGGGATGACCTCCATCCCGGCCTCGAGCCGGTGCTCCAGCTCGGCGATGCGGGCACGGGCGGCGTCGAGCTCCGCGTGAGAGGCATCGTCCGGGATGCGAACCGTCGACGCGGCCAGTTCGGCCTCGACTTCGCGGAGTCGGTCGCGGGTGGCGAGGAACTCCGTGTCCGGCCCGGCGGACCCGGACTTCAACTCGATGACGAGATCCTCGAGACGTTCGATCTCCTGGTCTCGCTCGGCCGCATGCTCGCGCAGCGACTCCACCTCGGCGCGGAGCTCCGCCGTCTCCGATGTGGCGACATGGGCGCGGGCGACGGCGTCCTGGGCCTCGGCCGCAGCGGCAGCGAGCTGCTTGCGGGCGTCCTGGAGATCGTCGTCGCGGGCCGCAAGCCGCGTCTTCCAGTCGATTTGGGTCTCGCCGCTGTTGTTGCGGGCGCCCCGAAGGGTCCAGCCGGTGGCCAGCCCGCCGATGGCGAACACAGCGCTCACGATCCAGATCATCACCTGCACGCACCTCCGGGCGACGTCTGATGGTCCCCACTTCTTCGGCGCCTGCGGCGGCTCCCCTAAGCGATTCCTAAGTGCGTCGGCGGCGGGCGGCGAGTGCTGCCGCCTGCTCGATCCAGCCGTCGCGTTCGATGCGTTCGGGGTACACGGGCAGACGCCCACGGATGCGCTGGAGCGTCGCATCGTCGATCGCTGCGAGTTGTGCGAACGTGGTGATCCCCTCCTCGACCAGCAGGTCGCTGATGGCCGGCCCGATTCCGCGGACCAGGGTCAGATCGTCGGGACCGCCGAACTCGACACGGGTGATCACGTCCTCGAGCTCCCGGATCCGAGCCCGGAGGATGTCGTCCGGCGGCCCGGCCAGGCGGGTGCCCAGGCGAAGGATTCGGCCGCGCTCGGACCGGAGCGAAGCGCGCAGGCGTTCGATCTCGGCGGCCGGTGATCGGCCGGCCATGCCGACGAGGGCTGCCCGCGCGTCGGCCAGCGAGGTCCGCAGCGACTCGGCCCGGGTGCGGAGCCGGTCGAGCTCGAGGAGCTCGTCGCTCGCCGCCAGGAGCCGGGACTCGAGCAGTGCCACACGCCGGGCGAGGTCCTCTGCCGCGGCTTCGGCGGCGTCCCGGCGCTCCTGTTCGCTCGCGAGACGGTCGGCGAGCTCGGTGACCTGGTCGGCACGGTCGTCGGAGAGGGCGGCGCTGCGGCGAGCCCGTTCCAGCTCGGTGGAGAGGCGTTCCACGGATCCTC
>DATHYU010000291.1:0-2780 GCA_035458965.1 Acidimicrobiia bacterium
GGAATCCGGAGCGATCCCGCCAGCCGTGCCCCGGCCGGGTCGTCGACCCACACCACCGCCTGTTCTGCCTGCTCGAACAGGGCTGCCTTGGTCGCGAAGTAGGCCTCCATGTCGGCGTGGAAGTCCAGGTGGTCGGGCGACAGGTTGGTGAACGCTCCGACCCGGAACCGGGTGGCTGCCACGCGGCCGAGGGCGAGGGCATGCGACGACACCTCGACCGCGGCGACGTCCACCGCCCCCTCGACCATCGTGGCGAGCAGCCGCTGAAAGTCGCTCGCCTCCGGGGTGGTCCGGGCGACCGGGACGGACCGATCCCCGATGCGGGCTCCGACGGTGCCGATCACCGCGGTGCGGAGGCCGGCCGCTCCCGCCATCGCCTCGATGAGATGGGTGACCGTCGTCTTGCCGTTCGTCCCGGTGACCCCGACGAGTCGGAGATCGGCCGACGGATCACCGTGCACCGTGGCCGCCAGTGGTCCGAGTGCCGCCCGGGTGTCGGAGACGACGATGGCGGGCACCCCGGCGGAGCGGCCGCCGTCTTCGACACACACCGCCGGCGAGCCGGCGGACACCGCCTGGGCCACGAAGTCGTGCCCGTCCACGGTGAACCCACGAATCGCCGCGAACAGGATGCCGGGCCCGGCGGCCCGCGAGTCGTGGGTGACGTCTGTCACCGCCACGGTGGCGTCCCCGATGACCGAACCGCCGACGGCGGTGGCGAGGCGATCGAGCGTCGCCGCTTCACCGGCCATCGGGAGGAACCCCCAATTGATTGAGTGCCGCCCGCATCACCTCGGCGAACACCGGGGCGGCACCCTTGCCGCCGCTGGCGTCCTCCTGCGGTGTGTCGAGCACCACGGCGACGATGATCTGGGGGTCCTCGATCGGCGCCATGCCGACGAACGAGGCGACGACGTCGTCCTCGCTGTAGGCGCCGGTCTCGGCGATGAACTTCCGGGTCGTCCCGGTCTTGCCGCCCACGCGGTACCCGGGGACGGAGGCGAGCCCTCCGGTTCCCTCCTCCACGACCGCCTCGAGCATGATGCGCAGCTGGGACGACGTCTGCTCGGAGAGCACGCGTCGCTCGAGGGGACGCACGGCGGAGCGGACTCCTGCCCCGTCGACGATCTCGTCGACGAGATGCGGCTGCACCCAGCGACCGTCGTTCGCGACGATCGCGTACGCCATCGCCATCTGCAGCGGCGTGACCGAGACGTGATAGCCGATCGACGTGCCGGCGAGACAGGTGGTGGCGCACCAGTCCTCCGGGGCCCGGAGCACCCCGCCGGCCTCGCCCGGGAAGTCGATGCCGGTGGGTGAGCCCTCTCCGAACGAGAAGAGCCACTGGTGGAGGGAGCGGATGCCGAGCTCCTCTGCGAGCAGGATGGTGCCGAGATTCGAGCTGTAGGCCACGATCTCGGTCACGGTGAGGGCGTCGGGGTGCACGGTGATGTCCTCGAACACCGTGTCGAGGATCTCGATCCGGCGGGGGATGTCGAAGGTCGTGTGCGGCCGGACGAGCTCGTCCAGGAGGGCACCGGCGACGGAGACAAGCATCTGGGTCGACCCCGGCTCGAAGAGGTCGGTCACGGCCCGGTTCCTCACGGCCTCCGGCGTCAGATCCGACCGGTCGTTGGGATCGAAGGTCGGCAGGTTGACCATGGCGAGCACGTCACCCGAGGCGGCGTCCAGCACGACGATCGAGCCCGAGGCCGCCCCCGTCCGCCCGAGAGCGCCGACGAGCGCCTGGTGGGCGGCGTACTGGATCTCCGCCTTGATCGTGAGCACGAGGTCTGCACCGGGCTGCGCCGGAACGACCGAGTACTCCCCCTGGGGGATCGTCCGCCCGTACGGATCGCGCTCGACGAGCAGCTCACCCGGAGTGCCCGTCAACTCGGCGTCGTAGTACGCCTCGAGGCCCTCCAGTCCGGCGTTGTCGTCGGTGCGCACGAAGCCCACCACGTGGGCGGCGACGTCGGCCAGCGGGTACGTCCGCCGGGGCTCGTCGAGCAGGTAGACGCCGGTGATGTCGGCCTCCCGGACCAGCTCGCCCACCTCCCGATCGAGCTGGCGGGCCAGGTACACGAACGATGCGTCCTCGCTCATCTTGCGGGCGAGATCGACCGGCGACTTGCCGAGCAGCGGTGCCAGCGTGCGCGCCGCGGCGTCGGGGTCCGCGATCTCGAGGGGGTTGGCGTACACCGTGGTGGCGTCCACGGTGACGGCGAGCTCGCGGCCGTCACGGTCGAAGATGGTGCCGCGGTCCGCCGCCAGGACCTCGCGCTGGAGTCGCTGGCTCAGGCCCTTCTCGGCGAACTCCTCGGCCTGGGCCGCCTGAACGACCCAGAGGCGGAAGCCCATCCCGCCCCAGGCGAGCACGAGCACGACGATGACGCCGACGAGACGGACGTCCAGGAAACGGCGCGGCGCGACGTCGTAGTCCATCACGACGATGCCCACCCGGCGTGGCCGAGCGCTACGGCTGAGCGCTCAGCAGCGCTTTGAGATCCGCCCATCGTTCCTCCAGATCCCGTATCGGCGTGCCCAGCGCGGGCACCTCGACCGTCTCCACATGGGCCGGGTAGACCATGCCCATCTCGTCCGCCAGCAGCCGGATCCGTTCCGGCGACTGCAGTTCCGTCACCTCGAGGCGCAGCTCCCAGTAGAGCGACTCCTCGGTCGAGATCTCGCTGTCGAGCCGCACCAGCTCGAACGCCGAGCGGTCGAGCGCGATCCGCGACCAGATGAGCACGAAGAAGGCCCCGACCACGACCACGGCG
>DATHYU010000292.1:0-3244 GCA_035458965.1 Acidimicrobiia bacterium
CATCGCCGGCATCAACGGGAAGTCCCAGGCATCCGAGGACGCGCCGTTCCTCACCGCAGACACGAACGCCTCGTCCGAGAAGACCTCGTCGTCATACATCTCGTGGACGAGGGGCGGGCCCTCCTCGCCTCCTTCGCCGCCAGACCCATGGCACCCCGCGCAGTTCGCCCGGTAGACCGCTTCTCCGGCCGCGGCGTCGCCCCGGGAGAGGCCGGGCGGGTCCGGGCTGCACGCCGCGAGCAGTGCGGCGAGGATCGCGAGGACGGCCGCCCGTCTCACACCCGTGCCCCGGGGCGGATCTTGAACTCGGGCCGCCCCACCCGGGCGGCGACCATCGTGATCGTCGCGGCCGCGATCGCGAGCACCTGGAGCCAGTCCCCGAGCCGGGCGTACAGGGTCGGCCGGGCTCGCTGGAACTCCAGGCGGCTCACGATGACATCCTCGGTGAAGAGCTCGGTCTTCTGGGAGGCGAGTGACCCGTCGGCATACACGTAGGTCGAGTGGCCGGTGACCGCCGCGAGCGCAACGTCGACACCGAGGGAGGCCGCCGTCAGGCGCACCATGCCGATGAGCTGATCCGACGCGGGGCTCTCGCCGTAGCTCCCCTCGTTGGTCGCGACGACCAGGATCTGCGCCCCCTCGGCCACCTCGCTGCGCATGGTCCTGGGGAAGGCCCCCTCGAAGGAGATCACCGACCCGAGCAGGCCCTCGTTGCTGTTGACCACCATGGGCCACACGACCGGTCCGGAGCCGCGCACCATGTCGTTGGGGACCTGGTCGAGCTGGGGAATGAACTCGAGTAGCTCGCGGAAGGGGACGTACTCGCCGAAGGGCACCGGATGGGTCTTGAGGTACTCGCCGAGGATCGTCCCGTCCGGCCCGAAGAGGACGTTCACGTTCTCGAACTTCCCCGGCCCCGCCGGCCGCGTCCCCGACGCGAGGAGGTACGCGTCGAGACGGACGGCCTCACCGCCGATCTGGGCTGCGACCTCGGGGTTGTACGTCGGGTTGAACGCCCCTCCGAAGGCGTTCTCGCCCCACACGACGAAGTCGACCGCCTCGGGAACGAGCGTCCTCGTGAGCCGCAGGTGGTTGTTGTAGATGATCTGCTTCTCGTTGGGGCAGTGCACCCGCGGGCACGGCGAGTTGCCCTGGACGATCGCCGTCCGCACCTCCCCACCGTTGGCGTCGGGGCTGAAGACCGCCCCGAGCACCGTGAGGCCGACGACGAAGCCGGCGACGATCTCGAGGGGACGACGATCCTTCTCCTCGTCGGTCAGCAGCACGATCCCGGCCGCGAAGCCGACGACGAGCACTCCCCATCCCGTCGGGCCGATCCACTGGGCGGCTCCCCGTGGCCACGCCAGCGAGCCGACCGGCCACCCCGGCGCCCCCCAGGGGAAGCCGCCGAAGGGGAACCGGGCGCGGACGAAGTCCCACAGCGCCCAGCCGCCGACGACCGCCATCCACCAGCGCCAGGCCGTCCACTCGCGCACGGTGTACATGAGGGCGCCGTAGGCGGCGCCGAACGCCCCCATGACCAGGGTCAGCGGGATCCAGGCGACCGCCCCGAGGATGAAGATCCAAGAGAGCAGGGCGCCGAAGAAGGCCGACGCGTACAGGAATCCCAGCCACGACGCCTGCCGCAGCGTCCGCACGCGGCGCAGCGCCCAGAGGAACGGCGTCGGTGCGACGAAGACGAGGAACCCGAGATTCAACGGCGGGAACGCCGCCCACATGAGGAACGACGAGAGGAGCGCGGGGGGCACGAGCCGCAGGGCCTGCATCGACCCGGGAGCCTACCGTGGGGGGCGTGAACGACCTCGACCTCGCCCTCGCCGCCGCCCGGATCGGGGCCGGCGTCCTCCGGCGCTGGTTCCGGCACATCGAGGGCGCCGACTGGAAGGGGGACGTCGATCCGGTCACGGCGGCCGACCGGGAGGCGGAGGCCGCCATCGTCGAGACCATCGTCGAGGCCCGTCCCGACGACGGGGTGCTCGGAGAGGAGGGCGGCGAGCGGCCGGCGACCTCCGGACGGCGGTGGGTCATCGACCCGCTCGACGGGACGGTCAACTTCCTGCACGGCATCCCGCAATGCGCCGTCTCGATCGCGCTCGAGGACGAGTCGGGATCGCTCGTGGGCGTCGTGGCCGACCCCTTCCGAGACGAGGAGTTCGCGGCGACGCGGGGTGGGGGGACCACCCTCAACGGCACGCCCGTCCGGGTGTCGCCCCAGGGCGAGCTCCACCGTGCCCTCTTCGTGACCGGCTTCCCCTACGACCGCAACGTCAACGCGCGCACCTACACCGACGCCGTCGCCGCCGTCGTCTCCCGGGCCCAGGGCGTGCGGCGCATGGGAGCGGCCGCCCTCGACCTCGCGTGGGTCGCCTGCGGACGGTTCGAGGGCTACTGGGAGTTCCGGCTCTCGCCCTGGGACATCGCCGCAGGGAAGCTGCTCGTCACCGAGGCCGGCGGCCGGGTGACGGCCTCGACGGGGGCACCGGTGCACGCCGCCGACATCGTGGCCACGAACGGGCTCGTCCACGAGGCCCTCCGCTCGATCGTGGCCGACCACCGTCCCGACGACGCCTAGCTCCTCGGGACGCGGTCCGCCGTGCGATCCGCGGCGATGATCGCCCGGCCGAGCAAGGTCCGGCGAGGTGGCCTAGGGTGGGGACCAGTCATCGGCGGTGATCGGTGGCCCGGTAGCCTCAGGCAGGCGATGCCGCGAGCAATGCACTCCGGGCGATTGGTCACCGCCGATGTCGTGCGAACGGCGTCCGGGGCCCTCGGCGACGCAGTCCTCGTGTCGGACGGCCGGGTCGTGGCGATCGGCGAGGCCGACGACCTGCGAGGGCGTGCCGCCGAGGTCGACGGCTACCCGGGCGGATACATCACCGCGGGCTTCCGCGACGCCCATATGCATCCTGTCGGGCACGCCGCCTCGCTGCACCGCCCGAACCTGAAGGCCGCCCCGGACTTCGCGGCCATCGCCGACATCCTGAGCGACGCCACCCGGGCCCAGCCGCCGGGGTCGGCGATCACGGCCATCCGCCTCGACGACGAGAGCCTCGCCGAGGGGCGGCTCCCGGATCGAAGGTTCCTCGACACGGTGGTGCCGGATCGACCGGTGCTCCTCGTCCGCTACTGCGGGCACGTCTCGGTCGCCAACACCGCGGCCCTGGAGGCCGCCGGCATCGGACCGGAGACCCCCGACCCGCGCGGCGGTTCGATCGACCGGGAC
>DATHYU010000293.1:0-4511 GCA_035458965.1 Acidimicrobiia bacterium
GTGCGGCGGCGAGCCGGAGGAGCTCGTCGTCGGCTCCGCCCGCGAGGGCGTCGAGGTCGCGGAGCACGAGGGCCCCTGGAGCGAGGACCACCCGGGTTCCGGGCACCGCGTCGATGGCCGCCTCGAGATCCCGATAGTGCCGTGCTGCGTTCTGACGGACGGCGGGATCGATCGCTTCGGCGTCGGCGAGCCCCACCGGCTCGTCGTAGGTCCACACGAAGATCACGTGGAGGTCGTCGGGGTGGAGCACGTCGAGTGGCCGGGGGGAGACGGTGGTGGTCGTGGCGGCGGTCGTGGGGGGCGGAACCGTGACCGTGGTCGTCGTGGCGGCCGTGGCGGGGGTCGACGTCGTCGCACCGGATCCCGGGTCGCAGGCGGCGACGAGCGCGGCCGTCACGGCCAGGACGCCGAGGCGGCGGAGCCGCTCAGCCGATGCCGAGGTTCGCAAGGAACGCATCCTGGTTCGGCTCCCGGTCGAGGAAGTCCCGCAGGAGATCCATCGCATCGCGCGAGCCGCCCGGTTCGAGAACGGCTCTGCGGTAGGCGGCGCCGACCTCCGGCGACAGCACCCCCTCTGCGGCGAATCGCGAGAACATGTCGTCCCCGTAGACCTTTGACCAAAGATAGCCGTAGTACCCGGCGTCGTACCCGAAGAGATGGGCGAAGCCGGCGGGGTAGAACGTTCCCTCGTGAAAGGGGAGCCCGGACAACTCCGACGTCTCCCGGTTGATCCGGTCGAGATCGGAGTCGTCCTCGGTCCCGTGGAGCCGCAGGTCGAGCTGGCCGAAGCTCACCTGGCGGAGCCAGAACAGGCTCTGGTGGAGATCCCGGGCGGCGACGAGGCGCTCGACGAGATCCTCCGGGATGGGCTCGCCCGTGCGGTGGTGCCGCGCGAAGCGGCGGAGGACGTCGGGGTCCCAGCACCAGTGCTCCATGATCTGCGACGGCGCCTCGACGAAGTCCCACTCGGTGTTGATTCCCGTGAAGCGCACGAGCTCGGTGCGGCCGAGGCTGTTGTGCAGCACGTGGCCGAACTCGTGGAAGAACGTCACGACCTCTTCGTGCTTGAGCAGCGACGGCGCATCGTGCGTCGGTTTCGTGAAGTTGGCGAGGATCGCCGTCACCGGGTTCACGTACCCGGAGTCGGCCCGGTGCCCGGCCACGAGGCGGAAGGCCGCGGCGTGGCCGTACTTGGCCTCGCGGGGATGGAGGTCCAAGAAGAAGTCCGCCAGGTGCGTGCCGGTCGCCGCGTCGTCGATGGCCCACGCGGTGACGTCGGGATGCCAGGTCGTGGCGTCGTCCAGCCTCCGGTACGCCAGGCCGAAGACCTCGCCGGTGATGGCGAGAAGGCCGGCGAGCACCTCGTCGAGGGGGAAGTAGTCGGCAACCTCCATCTGGTCGATGCCGAACCGCTCGCGCTTGATGGCGGCGTGGAGGTGGCGCTGGTCCCACGCCTGGAGGTCGTCGTGACCGAGGGCGTCGCGAAGGTCGGCCAGTTCGGGTTCGGCTCCCGCCTGGAGGCCGGGCTCGAGGTCGGCGAAGAACGCCTCGACGTTGCCGGGGTGCTTGGCCATCTTCTCCTCCATGGCATAGGCAGCCCACGAGTCGAGGCCGAACACGCCGGCGATCCGGCGGCGGAGGGCGACGGCCTCTTCGAGGATCGGGCGGTTCTCGGCGACCACCCTCGTGTAGTAGGCGAACTGGAGGCGCCGCCGGGCGTCGCGATCGAGGGCCAGGTCCATGAAGGGGAAGTAGTCGGGATAGTCGAGGGAGACGTGCTTCGTTCCCGCCTCGGCGCCGTCCCCCAGCGCGCTCACGTACGTCTCCGGCAGCCCGTCGAACTCGTCGGTGCGGAGGTCGAGGCCGCTGCGATCCTCGTCGAGATTGCGTTGGAACGCGATGCCCAGCTCTGCGAGCCGCCGCCGCATCGCCTGGAGCTCCTCCCGTCGTTCGGCGTCGAGCTCGTGCCCGGCGCGCCGGAAGTCCCGCAGCGTGAACGCGAGCAGGCGGGCTCGCTCCCCGTCGAGACCGGCCGCCTCGTCCGTGGCGGCGAAGGCGCGAACCGACTCGTAGAGATCCCCTCGGAACACGAGATCCGACTGCCAGGCCGTGATCTCCTGCTCCGCCTCCTGGGCCGCGATGCGCACGTCGGCATCCGGGTGGGCACGCGAGAGGAAGGGGCCCTCACCGTAGGCACGGGTCGTGATGGCGTCGATCGCGTCGAGCGGGCCCATCGTCGTGTCCCAGGTGTGCGATCGAGCCGTCTCGACCCCCTCGACGAGGGCGTCGCATTCCGCGATGGCGACTCGCACGGTCTCGCGGACGGATTCGGGGGTCACGGAGGAGTAGTCGAACCGCATGGTCCACGGAGGGTAGGACGGGACCGACGCTGTGGGTGCGTTCATCCACGCGGCGCAGGCCGCCAGGCATGCCGTGGCGGGGCAGCCCCGGGTCCGGGTCGGTCACGGGGTCGGTACCCTGCCTGGCGATGCCCGATCTGCAGCGCTATCTCGACATCCGCTCGGCCGGCGGTGGGCGGCTGACGGCGGCCGGGGACACCCTCGTGTTCATCACGAACATCACCGGCGTCCCCCAGGCATGGTCGATGCCCGCCGGCGGCGGGTGGCCGACGCAGCTGACGTTCGCCGACCAGCGGGTGGGCGGGGTGGCACCGTCGCCGACCGATCCCTCGCTCATCGTCTTCAGCCGCGACGACGGCGGGAACGAGCGAATGCAACTCCACACGGTCGATCCGTCCGGCTTCGCCGAGCACGATCTCGTGGTCGACCCCGAGGTCATCCATCGCTTCGGCGAGTTCGGGCCCGACGGGTCGTGGTTCGTCTTCTGCGACAACCGGCGAAACGGCGTCGACTTCGATCTGTTCTGGCGGGACCTCCAAGGCGAGGAGCGGCTCGTCGCGGAGCTGCCGGGATGGAACGCCGTCGCCGACGTCAGCCCCGACGGCAGATCCGCCCTCGTGGGGCACTTCACCTCGAACGTCGACGGGAACGTGTGGCGGATCGATCTCGAGACCGGGGCGATCGAGGATCTGACGCCGCACGACCACCCCACGCTCTTCTCTCCGTCGGGCTTCACCCCCGAGGGGGACATCCTCCTCGTGAGCGACCACGACGGGGAGTTTCGGCGCGCCAACCGTCTGCGGAACGGGATGATCGAGGGATTCGGTCCGGATGCCGACATCGACGGCCTCGTGGTCGAGCACGGTGCCGCCGCCATCGCCTGGAACGACGGCGGACGGACTCGCGCCGCCTGGTTCAACCCCATCACGCTGGTGGTGGGTGAGGAGATCGAGTTGCCGCTCGGCGTCGCCGGCGGCTTCCGGATCGCCCCCGACGGCAGCCACATGGTGTTCACCATGTCGGCGGCGTCCCATCCGGCCGACGTCTGGCAGGTGACGGTCGGGGAGACCCGGCCCTCACGGCTCACGGCCTCGTCGACCGCCGGTGTCGCGCCGGACTCCTTCGTCGAGCCGGAGCTCCACACCATCGCCTCGTTCGACGGGCTCGAGGTCCCGGCATGGGTCTACCGACCCGCCGGCGTCGATCGCCCGCCCGTCATCGTCTCGGTCCATGGCGGGCCCGAGGCACAGGAGCGGGTCGGGTTCAATCCCATCTATCAGTACCTCGTGGCGTCCGGGTATGCCGTCGTTGCGCCGAACGTCCGCGGCTCCAGCGGGTACGGCAAGACCTACCTGTCGCTCGACGACGTCCGCCTCCGGATGGACAGTGTGCGCGACCTCGAGGCGGTGGGCCGCTGGGTGAAGGGCCGGGACGACCTCGACGGATCCCGCATGGCGGTCATGGGAGGCTCGTACGGCGGATTCATGGTGCTCGCAGCGCTCACGTCGGCGCCCGACCTCTGGGCCGCCGGCGTCGACATCGTGGGGATCGCGAACTTCGTCACCTTCCTGGAGAACACGGGCTCGTATCGACGTGCCATCCGCGAGGCCGAGTACGGATCACTGGAGACCGACCGGGACTTCCTCGAGTCGATCAGCCCCATCAACCACGTCGAGGAGATCAGGGCGCCTCTGCTCGTGATCCACGGCGCCAACGATCCCCGGGTCCCCCTCGGCGAGGCCCAACAGATCCACGACCGTCTGGAGGCGCTCGGACGCTCCGTCGAGATGCTCGTGTTCGACGACGAGGGACACGGCATCGTGAAGCTGCCGAACCGCCGCGTCGCCTACGGGCGCACGGTCGCGTTCCTCGACGAGCACCTCGGCGCGGCGGGCTAGACGGGTCGCCCGGGAGGGCTGGCGGGGGCCCGCCCCCACCCGATAGCCTGGGCTCCCATCTCGAAGGGGAACCCATGCGCCGACTCTCGATCATCCTGATCGCACTCGCGCTGACGGCGGCCGCCTGCGGCGACGACGACGCCACGCCGACGACGGCGGCGGCGACCACGACGACGGCTGCGGCGACCGGTACCACCGCAGCGGCGACCACGACCACCGCAGCGGCGACCACGACCACCGCAGCGGCGACCAC
>DATHYU010000294.1:0-2918 GCA_035458965.1 Acidimicrobiia bacterium
CTGAACGAGTTCATCGCCACCTACATCGGGCCCGGTCCGGGAGGTGAGGACCTCACCGAGGACCGGAACGGGGACGGGATCCCCGACATCCCGATCGGGATTCCGGGCATCTGGGACGAGCAGGAAGGAGCGGCGAGCCCCACCGAGTTCGCCGAACGGGTGTCGACCGGCGAGGGATTCGATCTCGCCGACGTCGATAGCACTCTGGTCGGTCCCTGCGGCGGGGTGGTCATCTCCTACGACAACGAGGGGAATTCGATCGATGCCGCCGTGGACTTCGGCGACGACGGACCCCCCGTCGACATCTACGGAGAACCCACGGTCCAAGCCGGACGGCCGTTCAAGGTGAGGACCGACGGAGTGCTGGCCTTCTATGGGTTCACGCTCGACACCGCCTCCTTTTCGACCGCCGGCGTGTTGGCGGGCGTGGACTACGGCGACCCGGCCCCGGCGTTCCACGATCACCAGTGGCAGCTGGACGTGATGGAGATCGCCGCCGACTTCGGAGGGGATCCCAACCAGCGCGACAAGAACCGCAATGCCGGACTACTCGACCTCGGCGGCGTGCTCGGCGAGGAGAGCGGTGCGACGAGCCTGGATCTTCCCTTCGACTTCCGGGCGAAGGTGAAGGCCCGTGGCGCAATCATCGACCTGTGGGGACCCGACCGGCTCCCCGACTTCGATGAGGATTCGATCGCCGGCCTCGCCGCGGGGAGCGTCTACTGCTACGGGGAAGGCTGGGTGGAGTTCGTCGGCGACGGGTTCCCGCTGTTCACCGCACCCGGCGCCCTGGCAACGGCTCTGGCTGCAGCCGGGTTTGCAGGGCTCCTGTTCAACGCCAGACCGGCACTCTCGTGGAGGGCATGATGGCTGAGACGACTCTGAAGCGTCATCCGGGTCGGGCCGCCGCTTGGGGGTTCCTCCTCGGGTTGGCGGCGGTGCTGTACCTGACGGTCGTGTGGCCGGTGATCGCGTTCGACAACTGGACCACCGTGACCGTGAAGGCCGTCATCGTGATCCTCGTGGTGATGGCGATGAGCGTGTTGTGGGGCCTGTTCGGACCGGCCAAGAAGCCGCGCGGAGCGGCCCCGGCCGCCCTGCCGACCGCCGATGGTCCGCCGCCTCCACCGGCCGTCGACCCAGAACCGGCACCCTCAACGAACGAGACCGAATAGTCTCCCGCCGGTGATCGGACTGGCGAGGTTGCCGTGAGGGCGCTCGTCGGCTTCCTCGGGCTCCTCGCCGGGCTCGTCGTAGCCGTCGTGTTGTTGTTCACGCGGGGCGAGGTCCTCGCCGTCGTGGGTCTCCTGGTCACCATCGCCGCAGCCTTCGCCTTCGCCGCCGTCCTTCCTCGGGGTGTGGCCGTCGCCCTGGTTGCCGTCGAACTCGCCGTCATCGTCCTCGGCGGAGCCTGGATCGCCCGCCAGACGGTGTCGGTCATCGACGCCCTCACCACGACCGAGGGGCCCGCCGAGCCCGCCGATCCGGCACTCTTTGAGATCGCCTCGCAGAAGTTCGACGACATCGAGGACTCGGCCGGATTTCGTCTCGAGCTCATGGAGGAGGAGCTCGAGGCATTCGTCCAGGACGGACTGAGCGGGGAGGACGTCCCCCTCAGCAAGGTCACGATCGACGTGATCGACGGGGAGGACGGCGAGCAGGGACACCTCGAGTTCGTCGGAGCGTTCAAGAGCGGCGACCTCGAGGTTGAGGGGAGCCTCACCGCTCGGCTCGAGGTGGGAGCCGTGCTGATCGAACTGCTCGACATCGACCTGGGATCCCTCCGGCTCCCCGGTCTCGCTGAAGGTGCCGTCGAGGACCTCATCGAATCGATCACCGACCTGAATGAGACGCTGGCCGCCCAGCAAGCCGACGTGCAGTCGATCGAGATCGGCAACGACCGGATCGTCATCACCGGCACTCAGGGCGGGGGTGAGTTGCTCACTTCGACGACGCTCCTATCGGGGCTGCGGGAGCAAGCCGCCACGGTGAGCGCCGCCGTGCAGCCGCCGCCGGAGCGGATCGGACCCGGCACCGTCGACGGGCTCCGAGCCGACGGGCCCACCTACTACGTCGCCCTCGGGGATTCCCTGGCGGCCAACATCGGCGTCGAGGCGCCGCGCGACGGCTACGTCTCGCGTTTCCACAAGGCGATCGAGGAACGCGACGGGGCGTCGTACGGCCTGCGCAACTTCGGGATCTCCGGAGAGACCAGCGGCACCCTGATCCGCGGCGGGCAGCTCGAGGACGCGGTGGCTTTCCTCGAGGGACACGAGGTGACCTACGTGACCATCGACATCGGCGCCAACGACCTGCTCGGTCACCTGGGCTCGGCCGAGTGCTCGGTCGACCTCGACGACCCTCGCTGCCGTAGCCGCATCGATACCACCTTCCGCGTGTACGGGGAGAACATGGAGCGAATCTTCGACGAGCTCCGAGACGCGGCCCCCGAGGCCACGATCGTCTTCATGCGCGCCTACAACCCGTTCAGCCTCGGATTCGGCGCCTCGATCGGTCTCGAAGAGACGAGCAACGAGATCCTCGACTCGTTCAACGACCTCGCCGCCCGGATCGCCGCCGAGCAGGAAGTGCTCGTCGCCGACGCCTTCACGCCGATGCAGGACACTGCGGCGGCCACCACCCACATGCTCGACGACCCGCCCGACATCCATCCGGTGGCGATCGGGTTCGACGTTCTGGCGGCGGCGCTCCTCGATGCGCTCGGCGGCTGAACGCGCAATCTTTCCCCGACTCGCGAAAACCTTCCCGGGCCCCTGCTTGACCAAACCACACCGGTGGGATTAATACTCGGGTGACGGCCGACCCTTGACTGGACGACACCGGTGTAATTACACTGGTGAGTCCCAAGATTTTGTGGCACTTCCCAAGCCAAACCACAACATCTTGTGGGTGTGGAC
>DATHYU010000295.1:0-4220 GCA_035458965.1 Acidimicrobiia bacterium
CCCTATCCTCGGCTGCCATGCCGGTGATCGTGGTCGGTGCCGACACCCCGGTCGGGTCAGCGATCGTCACGGCCCTCCAGGGCCGTGACGGCGAGATCCGCGCGTTCGTCACGGACGTCGACACCGGGCTCGCCCTGAAGGCGAACGGCGTGAAGGTCGCCATCGGCGACGTGAGCGACGCTTCGCATGTCGGAGGCGCATCGATCCAGTGCTTCTCCGCCGTGCTCGTTCCCGAGGCGGCCTTCGACGACCGTGAGCGGTCCTTCGCTGAGGACGCGGCCGGGGTCCTTGCCGGATGGGCCGAGGCCCTGCGCGACGGCGGGGTGCGGCGAGCGATCGTGCTCGAGGACGATCGTCTCGATCTGCCTGCGCTGCTGCGCGGCTGCGCCCCCGAGATCGCCTACGTCCCTCCGGGGCCCCACGAGGAGTTGGCCGCCGAGGTGGCGAGGCTCGACGACCTGGCAAGCCTCTAGCGGGCCGGGACCCGGCGGTCTGCGGTCTGCCGTCGGCTGTCCGCCGCCTGCCGGCGCAGCCCCCTACACCTCACGGAACAGGTATCGCCGCACCACGTCGATCCGCTTCTCGAAGCCGTCGGGGTGGAGGTACCAGAGCGTCGCCGCCAGCGAGGACAGCAGGGCGTTGCCGTCCTGGGGCGTGAAGCAGAAGCCGACGATCTCGTGCCCGTCGCGCACGGCGAGCGTTTCGATCGGGACCACCGTCTGACTGAGGATCCGACCGAAGTACCCGTGGTCCCGGCCGAACGAGAAGATGGCGTTGGCCGACCGGCGGTAGGTGATGGCGACGCGGGGATTCGCCGCCAGCCGTTCCTTGGCCTCTTCGACCGTGATCTCCTGGTCGAGTCGAAGGGAGAAATGGAGCGCGTGCATGTACTGGGTGTTGATCTTCACGGCAGACGACCAGAGGGGAAGGTCGTAGCCCATCGTCTCGAAGAGTTGGTGGGCGTCGCGGGCGTGATGGGTTCCGAACCGCGGGTCGTCGTGGCGGCCCACCGTGGGGCTCGGGATGAACGAGCCGTCCTGGGAGATGTCGTTGGCGCGCCGCATGCACAGGAACTTCCCGTCCTCCACGTGCGAGGTCCCGTCGAGGTCCATGCCGAGCGACTTGATGAGCACCGAGATGTTGTGGGTGTTGCACGACACGACGTGGACGAACCGGTCGTCGCCGCGGACCAGCGCCTCGTCGTTGATGCCCCGGGCGTACATCTTGCCGAACCCGAACTCCGAGCCCTGGGCGAGGAACCCGATCGGGGCCGTGGCCTTCTCGTAGAAGTTCGCCTTGTTCTCGTTCCCCGCCGGCGTGCAGTCGATGACGACAGAGGCGCGATCGATCGCCTCCCCGGCGGTGTACTTGGGGGCGTGTCCCAGCTCCTCGAAGCTCGACCAGCGGTCCTCGTCGACGGCGAGCCCGGCACCGCGGCGGATGAGGTCGTTGACCTTGGCGCGCTCCTCGATCAGGGGCGTGCGCTTGTGGAATGTCACCTCGTCGATCCCGAACGCATCACGGTTGTCCTCGAGGAGGCCGATCAGCGGCTCCCCGATGGTTCCCGTGCCGACGACGTGCACGATGTTCGCCATGTCTCCCCCGATCACGAATATGTGATCAGGGATGGTACGCGCTCGAACGGCGTTCAGATCTCCTTGTCGACCCCGCAAAACGCCGGTGGAGTGCACCCGATTCGACGCGTCGAGGCGGATCCCGGCGCCGACGCGAACCCGACGAGGGCGGCGGCGACAGCCGACAGCCCGCGGGGCATGCGGTGGCCCTTCGGCCGCTCCCGACGGGATCCGCCGCGGGT
The DNA here is from genome assembly GCA_035458965.1 of Acidimicrobiia bacterium. GTDB lineage: Bacteria > Actinomycetota > Acidimicrobiia > Spongiisociales > UBA11373 > DATHYU01. The sequence goes on from DATHYU010000295.1 coordinate 1,817, forward strand.
TGTGCAGCGTGCCCTTGGTGGCACTTCGGGCAGTCATCTCCGGCGTGGGTGGCCACCTGTGGCCGCTCCCCGATCGTGCCCGCATGCGGGCGCTGCGCTTCCACGGCATCGGCGACCTCCGGCTGGAGGAGATCGACGACCCGAGCCCGGGTCCGGGCGAGGCCGTCGTCGCCGTCGAGGCCTGCGGCGTCTGCGGCTCCGACCTCCACTTCCTCGACGGGTCGGCGCGGACCGCGTATGTCCCCATCACCCTCGGCCACGAGGTCGCCGGCCGGGTCGAGAGCGCCGACGGCCTGGACGCGGGCACGCCGGTCCTCGTCGCGGTCGGCGTGTCGTGCGGTCGCTGCCACATGTGCACCGCCGGACGGGTCAACCTGTGCGAGCAGGGCCGCGTCATCGGCATCGACTTCGATGGCGGCCTGGCAGACCGCATCGCCGTGCCGTCCTCGATGCTCATCGAGCGGCCCGCAGGGCTCGATGCCGTGACCGCGGCCACCGCGGTGGACGCCGGTGCCACCGCCTACCACGCGGTCGTCCGCCGCGGGAAGGTCGGCGCAGGCGACTCGGTGCTCGTCATCGGCGCAGGAGGGCTCGGCAGCTACGGCCTGCAGATCGCCCGGAACGCCGGAGCGGCGCCGGTGATCGTCGCCGACACCGATCCTGGCGCCCTCGAGCGGGCGGAGGCGCTCGGGGCCGACGAGGTCGTGCTCGTGGAGGAGGGGACGTCGATCGGGCGGACGACCAAGCTCTTCACCGACGGGGGCGTCGACGTGGCGCTCGAGTTCGTCGGTCGGGCCTCGACGGTGGACGCCGCGGTCAAGGCCCTCAGGCCGGGTGGAACGGCCGTGGCCGTCGGCGTCGGGACCGAGCCCGTCACCACGCTCCCGCCGGTGCTCTGGTCCAACAACGAGTACACCCTCACCGGGTCGTACGGGAGCCTGGCCGGCGACGCAGAGCGGGTGCTCGCCGCCCTGGCCGACGGATCGCTCACGGCGCCGCCGACCGAGCCGGTGTCGCTCGACGATGCAGCCGCGGTCATCACCGCGACGGCAGCCGGCCGCCGCCGGTCCCGGGGCCGGATCGTCGTGACGCCCTAGGCCCCACGCAGCAGGGCCGCCCCGGAGGAGAGCGGCCCTGTCGCTTGGTGGCGCAGATCGGTCTAGACGGGAAGGGCCACGACGAGCAGAAGCATGGTCGTGAGGCCACCCAGCGACCCGAGCAACCGTCGTGCCGGGAGGGGAGCTCTCGTGAGGAGTGGATGGTCGATCATCGGTCGCCTTCCGTGTCTGCCGTGTCTGCCGTGTCCCCTTCTCTATCGGCCTCCGGGCGACCGTCGGCGCAGCATCATCCGCGAAAGCCCGAGGTGACTAGTCCCCGGCAACCCTGCGGATCGCTCGGGAGCCCCTGCGGGCTCCTCGGGAGACACGTCCCGTCACCTCGGGACCCCGCCCGGCGAGCCCCGCCTCACAGGCCGCGCTCCCAGACCTCCACGAGCCGGGCATAGACCGGCGACGCAGCGACGAGCTCGGCGTGGGAGCCCTCGGCGAGGATCCTTCCACGGTCCATCATGATCACCCGATCGGCCCGCTCCGCCGACTTCAGACGGTGGGCGATGACGATCGCCGTCCGTCCCGACAGCACGGTCGAGAGCGCTCGCTCGACGGCGAGCTCGGTCTCGGGATCGAGGTTCGAGGTGGCCTCGTCGAGGACGATGACCTCCGGATCGGCGAGGAGGGCCCGGGCGAGGGCCACGAGCTGCCGCTCCCCCGCCGAGAACCGGCCGCCCCGCTCCCGCACGAGCGTGTCGAGACGCTCCGGCAGCGACCGCACCCAGGCGTCGATGCCCATCGTCCGGCACGCCTCCCAGAGCTCCTCGTCCGAGGCCTGGGGCCGGGCATACCGGAGGTTGTCGCGCAAGGTGCCGTTGAAGAGGAAACCCTCCTGGGGAATCAGCACGATGTGCTCCGCCCGGGAGGCGTCGGTGACCGTCCGCAGATCCCTCCCGTCGAGCCTGACGACGCCCTCCACGGGGTCGTAGAAGCGCAACGCGAGTCGCGCCAGGGTGGACTTCCCGGCCCCCGTCTCGCCCACGATCGCCACCCGTTCCCCGGACCGGATCACGAGATCGACGTCCTCGACCACGAGGACGCCCGGCTCGTATCCGAACCCGACGCCATCGAAGGTCACCTCACCGCTGGGCGCCGTCCCGAACGGCGTCGCGTCCCCGGCCTGGACGACGGCCGGCGGGGTGTCGAGGAGGCGGAACAGCTTGCCGAAGGCCGCCGAGGCGGACTGGATCTGGTTGTACGTGTTCGACAGGTTGATGATCGGCTGGAAGAACCAGTCCAGGTACATGAGGAGCGACACCAACGACCCGAACGTCATGTCGCCGGCGATGACCCTC
>DATHYU010000296.1:0-4328 GCA_035458965.1 Acidimicrobiia bacterium
TCGTCGCGGTGGGCGCCACCGACGGCTACCGGTCCGATGCCGCGGTGTGGACGTCGACCGACGGCGTCACCTGGACGCGCGTCGAATCCGACTCCTTCGCAGGCGTCGCCAACGAGGTGGGCAACGACGAGGACCAGTTCATGACCGACGTCGTGGCCGTGCCCGCCGGCATCGTCGCCGTCGGAGCCGATGGCGCCGTGTCCATGTTCGTGAGCTCGAACCCGCCACTCCCCAACGGCAACGCCGCCGTCTGGGTCAGTGCCGACGGGACGACCTGGGCGCGGACGAGCGAGACGACGCTCGAATCCGACGGGTACCAGGTCATGCAGGGCGTCGCGGCGGGTCCCGGGGGTCTCGTCGCGGTCGGATCGACCGTCACCGACCCCGGCGCCGGGGGCCTGGGTCGGGCGGCGGCCTGGACCTCCGACGACGGTCTCACATGGACGCCGGTGCCCGACGCGGACCTTCCCCAGCCCCCACCGCCCGACGAGCCCGGGATCCCCGCCAGCGCCGGCATGACCGACGTGGTCTGGTGGAGCGACCGGTTCGTCGCCGTCGGTGCCACGCTGCCAGAGTGGGGCTTCAGCGACTACTCAAAGCCGGCCATCTGGACGTCGCCCGACGGCCGTTCCTGGGACCTCGTCCATGTGGGCGACCGGGGTTGGATCGACACGCTCGCCACGACGCGGAACGGCGTCCTCGCGCTCGGGAACCGGTGGGGCGATGCGCCGACGCCGTTGGCCTGGATCTCGGTGGACGGCTCGACCTGGCAGCGGGTGGACACGGCCCTGTTCGAGACGGTTGACCCCGACGACGCGCACTGGGCCACCTTCGTCACGGCGACCTCCGAGGGATATCTCGCGATAGGACACACCGCCGGGAGCCGGGCGTCCAACTACTACTCCCTCGCCGCACCGCACAAGGCGACGCCGGAGATCTGGGGCTCGACCGACGGCGTCACCTGGCACCTCATCGCCGAGCTCGGCCAGGTGTCCCGGGTGCCTGCCGTCACGGATGCCGTCCGGACGGTGATGGGCGAGGTCCTCGTCCTCGGCGACGTCGCGATCGCCGTCGGGTCCGACGGGGTCTACCAGAGCCAGGAGGCCGAGGGGCTCCACAACTTCTGCAGGGTCGTCTACAGCGGCTGGTGCCGCACCGACGCCGCCGTCTGGATCGGCACGTTCGACAGCTGAGTCACGTTTCCGCCTCCTGGTGCGTCCTCATGACACGCGCACCGGGAGGCCGAGAGGAGCAACCATGAAGCAGCGCACCACCATCGTCACGGCGCTCGTGCTCGGCCTCGTGGTGGCCACCGCCGGATCGGCCGCGGCCGCCAAAGGCGGGAAGAAGCCGCCGAGCGGCGATCCTCCCCCGCCCGTCACTCGGACCGTGAGGCTCGCCTTCCACGGCGACTCGGCCGGCATCGACAGCCCTTCCTGCGGATGGGACTCGTTCACCGCGCGGCAGGAGGGATATCGGGGCGGAACTCAGCTCTTCGCCGACGGCGTCGACAGCGACCAGGTCGACCTCGATCTTCGCGGCTCCTTCGGCGCCATGAGCTACGAGCACGGCGTCTGCGACCACTCGACGAGCCCGGACTCCCCTGCCCCGACGTGGGGCATGGTGTGGATGAGCTTCGACAAGCGCGGGGACCTGGCCACGTTCATGTGGCACTTCGAGGTCTCGATCGACACCGACGGACGGCTGCTCGAGCGCTACACCCTGCTGGCGCAGAACGACATCGCGTGGGTCGACGGGGTCGTGACCGCGACCTTCGATCTCGCCCACTACACCCGGGAGACGGGTTCGGTGCTCGTCGGCTCGGCGCCGATGGCGTTCGAGATGACGATCGACTGAGCCTCAGCGAGCAGGCGCGACCGGCACCGTGACCGACACGGTCGTGCCGACACCGATCTCGGACCGCACCTCGGCGCGGCCGCCCATCGCCACGGCGAGCTGCTGGACGATGGCGAGGCCGAGGCCGCTCCCGGTCGGGCGGGTCGCCCGATACCGCTGGGCCACGTAGAGCCGCTCGAAGATGTGCGGCAGGTCCTCGGCGGCGATGCCCGGGCCCGTGTCGGCCACGGCGATCGTCGCCACGCCGCCGGCCCGCGCCTCGAGGCTCACGGTCACCGTGCCGCCATCGGGTGTGTACCGAAGTGCGTTGTCGATGAGATTGCCGACCATCTGCGCGACGCGGTCCGGGTCGACCTCGGCCTCGGGCAGCAGGGCGAGATCGGAGACGAGAGCGATGCCGGAGCTCTCCGCCTTGCCCGTGTAGGCGTCCACGATGCCCTGGAGATGGCCGGTCAGATCGACGGTCTCGAATCGAAGGGTGAACTCCCGGGCCTCGATCCGCGACAGGTGCATGAGGTCCTCGACGAGCCTGCTCAGCCGGTTGGACTCGCGGTCGATGACGCCACCGACGCGCTCGAGCTCTCCGTCGGGCACGAGCCCTTCGTGGATGGCCTCGGCATACCCGGCGATCGTCGTCAGCGGCGTGCGGAGATCGTGGGAGATGTTGGCGAGGAACTCCCGTTCGCGGCGCCGGGCGCCCTCGAGTCCCTCGGCCATCTCGTTGAATGCCACCGCCACCTCGGTGACCTCGTCGTGTCCCTCGATCGGCACCCGGGCCGAGAGGTCGCCACCGGCGAGCTGCACCGAGGCGGCCCGGAGGCCCTGGAGCCGCGAGGCGAGCCAGATCGAGAGACGCGCGGCGATGAGCGCAGCGAGCACGACGCCGAGCGCGATCGCCCAGCCGAAGCGCAGGAGGACGTCCGTCCACGGCACGAGATCGAGGTTGGTGCCGATGACCACGACGACGCGGCCCCGTTCCCCCTCCTCGTTCGCCTGACCCACGTCGACGGGCACGGCGAGGGCGGCGACCTCGCCCCCGTCGCCGGTGGCGTCGAACTGGTAGCGGCCCCGGAGACGCGCGAGGTCCGGCACCTGATCGATGAGGACGGGCTCTGCGAGAAGGGGTGTGACCGTCCCGTTGTCGGAGACGTAGGCGGCCTCGACGTACTCGTGGCCTCCGACCGCTTCGACGATGGCGAGCAGACCTGCCAGCGTCCGCTGCGGGCTGATGATCTGCTGGCCGCGCCCCGGGCCCTGCCCCTGCGGGCCGCCGCGGAAGCCCTCCACCGATTCGATGAGCCGTGCCGTCGCCTCCGCCTGGCGCGCGAACTCGGTCCGGATCGACCGGTCGACCGACCGGTTGATGAGCACCGCCGCCGCCACCCCGCCGACCGTGAGCACGACCATGGCGACGGCGACGAGGGACCAGAAGAGGCGGCGGCGCATCAGTCGCCCATGCGGTAGCCGACGCCCCAGACCGTCTCGATGGGGATGCCGTCGAGCTTCTTGCGCAGCTGACGGACGTGGACGTCCACGGTGCGGGTCTCACCGAAGTACTCGTATCCCCACACCGCTTCGAGGATCTGCCCGCGCGACAGGACGAGACCGGAGTGCTCGGCGAGGTACCAGAGGAGGTCGAACTCCCGGGCGGTGGGGCGAACGCTCTCACCCGACGGGGTGGTGACCTCACGCCGCCCGCTGTCGATCGTGAAGCCGCCGGCCTCGATGGTCGACGGGGCCCGCGGTGCCTCCTCGGAGCGTCGCAGCACGGCGCGTATGCGGGCGACCAGCTCCCGGGGCGAGAACGGCTTCGTCATGTAGTCGTCCGCGCCGATCTCGAGGCCGACGATCTTGTCGACCTCGGAGTCGCGGGCGGTGAGCATGATCACCGGGACGTCGGAGAAACCGCGGATCCGGCGGCACACCTCGATGCCGTCGATTCCCGGGAGTCCCAGGTCGAGGAGCACGACACGGGGATCACGATCCCGGGCGGCGTCGAGCCCCCGCTCCCCGGTGGGCGCGTGGACGAGCCGGTACCCCTCTTGTTCGAGGTAGAGCTTCACGAGATCGGCGATCGCCTCCTCGTCCTCGATGAGCAGGATGGTTCCCTTGGTCATCACGTCGGCCTCCTCCCGTGCCGATCATCATGGTCGGCTCCGAGTGTTCGGAGGGTGTTAACCACCCGAGAAATCATCGAGAGGGAGCGCGAGCACGCGGGCCCGGGCCGAGCCGCCCTCCCACCGCACGGTCACCTCCGTCCCCGGCTCCACCTCGCGACGCACGAGTGCCAGGCCGACGGGTGCCATGACCGTCAGCGACTCGGCGACGGAGGTGAGCGTCCCGACGGCGGCGTCTCCCGCCATGAGCTCGCTCCCCTCGGGGGGCACGACCGTGTCGATGAGGGCGACGCCCCGGAGATGCCGGTTCACGTGACCCCGACTGTCGATGCGGGCCACCAGCTCCTGTCCGAG
>DATHYU010000297.1:0-2223 GCA_035458965.1 Acidimicrobiia bacterium
GAGGTCGATCAGCAGCCTCCCCCGCTCTCGGCGGCTCACGACCGGCACGCGGCCGGTCAGGAGCTCGAGATAGAGGCGATCCACGTCGGGCTCGGCGAAGGCCAGCACCCGGCTCGGCACCTCGGACCCCGGAACGCTGCCGGCTCCGACAGTGGAGTTCGCGTCGATGACGTCGCATTCGGCGCCGACGAGGTCTGCAACGGACCGGCACCTTCGCTCCAACTCGGCGACGTCGAGGGTCGCCATCTGCCAGAACGGCAGATCGCCGGCGCGCCCTTCTGCGTAGAGCTCGGCCGTGATCGCGAGACCGTTCAATGAGGCGCCGTCGAGTCGCACCGCACGCGAGACCGGATGTCGGCGCAGCCTGTCGATCAGTTCCTTCCTGCCGACGATGATTCCGGCCTGCGGGCCACCGAAGAGCTTGTCGCCAGAGAACATGGCGAGATCCGCTCCGGCCTCCACTGATTGGCGAACGCCCGGCTCGTCCGAGAGCCACTTCGGGGGAGGGCCCTCGAGCCAGGGGGTCCGGTCGTCGATGAGCCCGCTGCCGATGTCGAACACCGTCGGGATGCCCGACTCACCGCCCAGCTCCACCATTTCCTCGAGGCTCGCCTCCTCAGAGAACCCGGCTACCCGGTAGTTGGATGGGTGCACCTTCAGAAGCATGGCGGTCCGCTCGGTGATCGCAGCTCGGAAGTCGCCGATCCTCGTTCGATTCGTCGTGCCGACCTCGACCAGCCGGCACCCCGATGCCGCCATCAACTCCGGGAGGCGGTACGACCCGCCGATCTCGATGAGTTCGCCGCGCGAGACCGGAACGTCGCGGTCTTGGGCGATTGCCATCAACGTCAGGAACAGTGCGGCGGCGTTGTTGTTGACGGCGAGGGCGGCCTCGGCACCGGTGATGGTGGTGAGCAGCGCCTCGAGATAGGTGGTCCTGCCGCCCCGGCCCCCGTCACCGAGATCGATCTCGACGTTCGAGTACCCGGTCGCCGTCCACGCGGCGACGTCGGCCGCTTTCGGGTGGATCGGTGCGCGTCCGAGGTTGGTGTGGAGCAGCACACCGGTGGCGTTGATGACTCCCCGGGGTCGCGCCCGGTCGAGCGCATCCGCCACACGGGCCGCGGTCGCCACGGCATCCGCTTCGCCACCCGCCAGGATGGCGCTCCGCGCCTCATCGATCGCCGCTCGGGCGATTTCGGTGAGCACGGTGCGGGGGAGGTCCGGAGTGAGATCGCCGACGAGCCGGTCGACCGACGGGAGGTCACGGAGATCCATGCCGGGAGCCTACCCCCGGTCCGGAGGTCCGCACTCAGCCCAGGAGATCGGCTTGATTCGGTGCAGGGAACCGCGTGCGGAACCGCGTTTCGCCCAGCACCTCGGTCAGCGCATCGATCTCGTCCGAAAGCATCGCCCGGTGGCTTGGAGAGATCGGGCGATTGAGCTCCGTGGCGATCGTCCCGTCGGGCCGCTGAAGCCATCCTCCGACCACTCGTCCGTCCGCCCAGATCGTCGGCCCGACGTTCCCGTTCCGCTCTACGACTCGGGCAGCGGTAGCGTCGTCCAGATACCAGGCTCGTTCCTTCCAGCCCATTGCCGTCGGGTCGAGACCCGGGAGCAGGGCGACCCACGGGCCCGGAACTTCGGTTCTTCCCGCGTCCGTCGGCAGCACGAATCCAGTCGACCCGTCGGGGAGAGCGACTTTGGCGGCTTCGATGTCCGCCAACGCCTGCCTGACGGCCATTGCCGTCCATCCCGTCCACCACCTGATGTCCGTCTCGGTGCCAGGGCCGAAGGCAGACAGCCACCGTGCGGTGATACGGGCGGCGGCTGCTCGAGCCGGGCCGTTGGCGATCGGCCGCCCGAGCCAGCTCACGGTCTCGTGCCAGGCGTACTCCGATGAGATCCACGATCCGCTCGGCCGGCCGCGAACGATCCTCGCCTCGAACCCGGCGTGCAGCAGGAGGCGGGTGTGGGTTGGGATCGACGCCGGGTTCCGGGTGTTGACGCCCAGCGTGACCCGGACGGTGAGATCAGGGCGGAGCTCGCCGATCTCCCGCGTCGTCAGCGGGCCCTCACTGGCGACGAGATCCACCAGATCGTCGATGGATCGATCCATGAACTCTGCGGTCCATCCGGTCGCCCTCGTCGTGCGTGCTCGCTCTCTTGCCGCAAGCTCCTGCGTGGTTGCAGCGTGGGCATCGACGGCCGTCTCCACCGGCA
>DATHYU010000298.1:0-4511 GCA_035458965.1 Acidimicrobiia bacterium
CGTAGTACACGCCGGCACCCTCGAATCGCTCGTATCCGGGAACCGGCAGCCGCCTGACGGTCATCCCGGTCGCAACGACGAGCGCATGGCAGCGAATCTCCGAGCCGTCGGTCAGATGGACGGTCTTGACCGGGTCCTCCACCGAGACCCGGACGACCTCCGATGCCGTGAGCAGCTCGGCACCGAGCCGCTGCGCCTGGGTGGCCGCCCGCCGGGCGAGGTCGGAGCCGCTGATGCCGGTCGGAAAGCCGAGGTAGTTCTCGATGCGGCTCGAAGTGCCGGCCTGCCCACCGACGGCACCCCGCTCGATCACCGCCGTCCGGAGGCCCTCCGACGCCCCGTACACACCTGCGGCCAGGCCCGCCGGGCCGGCGCCGAGCACGATGAGGTCGTAGAACGGGGCAGACGCCTCCGTGCGGAGCCCGACCTTGGCGGCGAGCTCGCGGTTGTCGGGGCCTTCGAGGACGGTCCCGTCCGGGAAGAAGACGACGGGAAGCGCCGGATCGCCGAGGGATGCCACGAGCGAGGCCGTCTCTGAGTCCCGCTCGACGTCGAGGAACCGGTACGGGATGAGGCTCCGGGCGAGGAAGTCCTTCGTCTCGTGGGTCCGCGGCGACCACGTCGTTCCGGCGACGCGGATGCCGTCGTAGGGGATCACCACGGTCGCCTGCCACCCGTCGAGAAGGTCGTCGAGAACCGGATAGAGCTGGTCCTCCGGCGGGTCCCACGGCTTCATGAGGTAGTGATCGAGGCCGACGCGGTTGATCGCGTCGATCGCCGCCTGCGTGTCGGCGTAGGCAGTGAGGAGCACCTTGCGGGCATCGGGGACGAGCGGCATCGCCGCCTCGAGGAGCTCCGTCCCCTCCATTCCCGGCATGCGCTGATCCACGAGGAGGAGGGCCACCGGTGTGCCCCGCGTCCCCAGTCGCGTCAGGGTGTCGAGCGCCTCGACGCCCGAGGACGCCGTGATGATGCGGTAGTCGTCTGCGTACCGGTCCCGCAGATCGCGCTCGATGGCGTCGAGCACCTGGGGATCGTCGTCGACGCTCAGGATCACCGGCCGTGCCATCACCCTCCCTCCCGTGCATGCGAACCATACCCGTCGCCTATGGGCTCGTACCGGTGGGAAAGGACGCCATCGCGGATCTCCACCACGCGGAGCCCGGACGGGTCCTGGCCGAGGGGGTAGCCGACGGGTCCGGTCGTGACCATCTCGAGATCGCCGTCGACGGCGATCCGGTTCCGGTGCCAGTGAGCGCCGAGGATCAGCCGGACGCCGTTGCCGTGGGCGAGCTCGAGAATCCGCTTGCGCTGGGGATTCGGCAGGTTCCAGTAGGAATCCGGCTCGTCCGCCGACTCGAGGAACAGCGGGTGGTGACCCGCAATGATCGGCTCGAGGCCGCGAGCCGTCGCCTCGGCGAGCTGCGCCTCGAGGAACTCGAGCTGGGCGGTGAGCTCGTCGGGCACGTATTCGGGATGATCGATGACGGGGGTGTTCAGGCAGATGAACCGCACCGGCCCGTGATCGACGGCGTAGTAGTCGGGCCCGAAGGCCGCCCGGTACGTGTCGACGCTCTCGGGCGTCGGCACCACGGTGTCGGGGGCGACGTCGTGGTTCCCGGGAAGCCAGTGCACCGGGATATCGTCGTCGACGGTCTGGCTGATGCGCATGAACTCGTCGTACTGGTCCTCGGCGTTGGGGTCGTCGATCATGTCGCCGCCGATCATCACGAGATCGGGCCGCATCGCATTGACCACCGCGACCGCCTCCTCGTAGCGACGGGCGTCCCACTCGAATCCCTCGGCCGGAGGCACCGCCCACACGCGAAGGTCCCGGGCCGCATAGGCCGCCACTCCGGCCTCGTTGAGGCCGGAGAAGGTGGCGTACATGCCGAGCTGCATGTCGGCCATGAAAACGAAGCGCATACGACCTCCCGGGCGTCGGGCGAGCGTACCGCCGCCCGCCCCGGCGACAGCGGATCGCCGCGGGTAGGCTCGAGCGCACTCCCGGCCTCGGTCGGCGACACGCATCGAGGGGAACATGATGACCTGTCCGTCGTGCACGGCCGACAACCCGGCCGGAGCGAAATTCTGCATGAGCTGCGGAACGGCCCTTTCCATGCGCTGCTCTTCCTGCGGCACCGACCTCCCCGACGGTGCGGCGTTCTGCTTCTCCTGTGGCGCAAAGGTCGGCGAAGCGGCGCCCGCCGAACCGGAGCCCGCACCGGAACCGGTGGCGGACTCGGGACTTCGCCGCTACATCCCCTCCGAGCTGTTGAACAAGCTGGAGGCGGCTGCGACGACCGGCGGCGTGGTCGGCGAGCGGCGCACCGTGACGATGCTCTTCTGCGACGTCCAGGGCTCGACCGCGGCGGCCCGCAACCTCGACCCCGAAGAGTGGGCCGACATCATGAACGGGGCGTTCGAGCACCTCATCGCACCCGTCTACCGCTACGAGGGCACGCTCGCCCGGCTCATGGGCGACGCCATCCTCGCCTTCTTCGGGGCCCCCATCGGCCACGAGGACGACCCGGAGCGGGCGGTGCTGGCGGCACTCGAGATCCTCGAGGAGATCGGCCCCTACCGCGAGCGCATCCGCCGGGACTGGAACATCGACATCGACGTCCGCGTGGGCATCAACACCGGCCTGGTGGTCGTCGGCGCGGTGGGCTCGGACCTCCGGGTCGAATACACGGCGATGGGCGACGCCGTGAACCTCGCGGCCCGCATGGAGCAGACGGCCGAACCCGGGACGGTGCAGATCACCGCCGCGACGAAGCGCCTCGTCGAACGCCTCTTCGAGTTCGAGGACATCGGCGGCGTCGAGGTCAAGGGTGTCGACGAGCCCGTGCCGGCGTTCCGGGTCGTGCGCGCTCTCGAGCGGCCCGAACACATCCGGGGGATCGAAGGCCTCAACGCGCCGTTGACGGGACGCGCCGACGAGTTCGCGGCGGTACGCGAGGCGATCGAGTGTGTGGCGACGACGGGCCGCGGGCGCGTCGTCTCGGTCATGGCCGAGGCCGGGCTCGGCAAGTCGCGGCTCGTGCGGGAGGTACGCGCCGCCATCGAGGGCCCGGACGCCCCGGAGTGGCACGAAGGACGGTCGCTCTCCTACGAGAGGTCGCTCCCCTTCGCTCCCGTCAAGCGCCTCCTGCAATCGATGACCGGAACGGGAGGGGGGCGTGCTCCTGCGGACGTCTGGCGTCACGTCGAGGACTTCTGCGCGCGCCTCGTCCCGGGCCGCGTCGCTGACACGGCGCCGTTCCTCGCCTGGCTCCTCGGGACCGACCCGTCTGCCGAACTCGCCCATCGGACCGCGTACCTCCAGCCCCCGCAGCTGCGCGCCGAGGCGTTCCGGTCGTTCGTGGAGATCGTCGAGGCGATGGCTGCGGAGCGGCCGCTCGTCCTCGGCTTCGAGGACCTCCACTGGGCCGACGAGGCGTCGCTCGACCTCCTGCGCGAGCTGCTGCCGATCGTCGACCGGGCGATGCTCGCGCTCGTCCTCGTGTTCCGGCCGCGCCGCCAGGAGGGCTCGTGGAGCATCCACGAGGCCGCCGGCCGCGACCACACGCACGCCTACACCGCCGTCACCCTGGCCCCGCTGAGCCACGAGGACACGCGCGAGATGGTGAGCGGGCTCCTCGCCGTCGACGGGCTCAGCGACCGGGTGCGCGACCTGATCCTCGACAAGGCCGAGGGCAACCCGTTCTACGTCGAGGAGATCGTCCGCGCGATGATCGACGCCGGGGCGGTCTCCCACGAGGAGGGGCGCTGGATCGCCACCAACGACGCCGACGGCTTCTCCGTGCCGGACACGCTCGCCGCGCTGCTCACCACCAGGCTCGACGCCCTCGACGAAGGGACGCGACGTGTGGCCCAGGCCGCGTCGGTCGTCGGCCGGCAGTTCCGCTACGACGAGCTCGCCACCGCGCTGCCGGACGTCACCGGCATCGAGGACGCCCTCGGCGAGCTGCAGCGCCGCGACCTCGTGCGGGAGGTGACACGGATCCCCAAGCGCATGTTCCGCTTCAAGCACGCCCTCACGCAGGAGGCCGCCTACGACACCGTCCTGCTCAAGCAACGGACCCAGTTGCACGGCTCCGTCGCCGACTTCCTCATCACGACCCAGCCGGAACGGGCAGGTGACATCGCCGACCACCTCGTGCGCGGCCGCCAGGTCGCCAGGGCGGTGCCGTACCTGGTGAGGGCCGGCGAGCAGGCGGGCCAGGCCTACGCCCTGTCCGTGGCGGTCGAACGGCTCGACGCTGCCCTCGACGCGATGGACGAACAGACCGACCCCTCGCTCCTGCGGCGTGCCCTCGAAGCCCTCGGCAAGGCCAAGGAGTACTCGTTCGACCTCGAGGGCGCCGCAGCCGTCTACACGCGCCTCCGTGAGGAGGGCGAACGCAGGGGCGACATCGGCATGCACGTGTCCGGCATGAACAAGGCCGGGCTGATCGAAGGGTTCTTCTTCGACAAGCGCCTGACGGCGATCGACAACCTCGCCGTCG
>DATHYU010000299.1:0-2888 GCA_035458965.1 Acidimicrobiia bacterium
AACCGCTTCCCCGACGAGGAAGGTCTCCTCGGCCCCGAGATGCGGGCCACCGGCGAGGTCATGGGCATCGCCCCCGACTTCGGCGCCGCCTATGCCAAGGCCCTCCTCGGCGCCGGCCACCGCATCCCCGAGACCGGCACCGTGTTCATCTCGCTGTCCGACCGCGACAAGGAGTACGGCGTCGGGGTCGCGCAGCGGTTCGTCGACCTGGGCTTCCGGATCCTGGCGACGGCCGGCACGGCGGCCCACCTGGCCGGCAAGGGCGTGCCCGCGGCCCATGTCGACAAGGTCGGCGAGGGGCCCTGGGACCCGGTGCGGCTCATCGAAGAAGGCAAGATCGACATGGTCGTGAACACCCCGCGGGGCCGGCGTGCCCGCGGCGACGGGAGCCTGATCCGACGGGCGGCGCGCAAGGCGGGCATCCCGTGTGTCACGACCGCCCAGGGCGGCGACGCGGTCGCCCGGAGCCTGCAGGCGGGCCGGGGCGTGATCACCGACGTCGCGAGCCTGCAGTCGCGCCACCCATGAACCGGGCGACCTCACTCGGCCCGCTCGAGTTGCGGTCGCCCCTCGTCGCCGCCTCCGGCACCGTCGGCAGCGTGTACGAGTGGGCCGAGGTCGCCGACACCCGCCCCTACGGCGCCGCCGTCGCCAAGTCCGTCAGCGGCGACCCCTGGCCGGGCCGGCCTGCGCCCCGCATGGCCCCGGCCGGGATCGGGATGCTGAACGGCATCGGGATCCAGAACCCGGGCATCGCCGCGTGGGTCGGCGAGACCGCCCCGAGGCTGGCCGGTCTCGAGGTGCCGGTGTGGGGGTCCGCCGTGGGCGAGCACCCCGACGAGTTCGCCCGCGTCGCGCGGGGGCTCGAGGAGGCCGGCGTGACCGCCATCGAGGTCAACCTGTCGTGCCCGAACCTGGAGGAGGGCGGAATGTTCGCGCTGGACCCCGAGGCCTCGCGCGTCGTCGTCGGCAGGGTGCGGGAGGCCGTCGCGATCCCGATCGGGGCGAAGCTGTCGCCCAACAGCGAGCGCGTCGGGGACGTCGCGGCGGCCTGCGCCGAGGCCGGGGCGGACTTCGCCGTCGTCGCCAACACGGTGTGGGGTGCGGCCATCGACCTGGACACCCGCCGCCCGGTGCTGACCGGCAACGTCGGCGGCTACTCCGGCGCACCCGTCAAGCCCATCGCCCTTCGGTGTGTCCTCGAGGTCCGGGCCGCCGCGCCCGGGCTCCCGATCGTCGGATGCGGGGGTGTGCGGACCGGCGCCGACGTCGTCGAGTTCCTGATGGCGGGAGCCTCGGCCGTCGAGGCGGGGACGGTGCACTTCGCCGAGCCCAAGGCGGGGAGGCGGATCATGAAGGAGTTCGACCGGTGGTGCGACCGCCACGGCGTCGGGTCGGTCGCCGAGCTCGTGGGAGCCGCCGAACCATGGTGACGCCCCCGATCATCGTCGCCCTCGACCTCGGCTCGGCGGGGGAGGCCGTCGAGATGGCCCGCTCCCTCGAGGGACGGGTCGCCGGGTTCAAAGTGGGCCTGGGACTGCTCCACGGCCCCGGGCCGGCCCTCGTGGGCGCCCTCGCCCGTGTCGGCCCGGTGTTCGCGGACGCCAAGCTCCACGACATCCCCTCACAGGTGGAGTCGGCGGCGCGTCGTCTCGGCGAGTACGGCGCGCGATGGGTGACGGCCCACGCTTCCGGTGGCGCGGCGATGCTCGAGGCGGCCGTGCGCGGTCTCGCAGAGGGGACGGGCGGCTCGGGCGGCATCCTCGCGGTGACGGTGCTGACGTCGCTCGCGGAGGCGGACACCGCCGCTGCGTTCGGCCGGTCTCCGGGCGAGTTGACGTCGCGGCTGGCCAGGCTGGCGGGGGCGGCGGGAACCGAGGGCCTCGTGTGCTCCCCGAAGGAACTCGGCGTGGTCGCCTCGGTGGCCCCGGAGCTCGTCAAGGTCACGCCGGGCGTCCGCCCCGAGGGCACCGCCGGCGGCGACGACCAGGCCCGGGTGGCGACCCCGGCGGACGCGATCGCCCGCGGCGCCGACTACCTGGTGATCGGGAGGCCGATCACCCGAGCGGCCGATCCGGTGGCGGCCGCGGAATCGATCGCAGAGAGCCTCACAACGCCGCGTTCCCGAGAAGGGGACAAGTAGCATCGAACAGGATCCGGAGGGAGGACCGATGGCAGTTCCCGAACTCACACCCGAACAGCGGGCCGCCGCGCTCGAGAAGGCCGCAGCTGCTCGCCGGGCGAGGGCCGAGACGAAGCAGCTGCTCCAGGACGGCACCCTGCACTTCGACGAGGTGCTGGCGCAGGCGAAGGACGATCCCATGATCGGCGGCATGAAGGTGAAGGCCGTGCTCGTGTCGCTTCCCGGTCTCGGGAAGGTGAAGAGCGCCCGCCTCATGGAGGAGCTGGGGATCGCCGAGAACCGCCGGTTGCGCGGCCTCGGCGAGCGCCAGAAGGAGGCTCTCCTCAAGGCTCTTTCCGGCTGAGCCCGGACGGCTGATCGTCGTCTCGGGCCCGTCGGGCGCCGGGAAGACGACGGTGGTCGACGGGCTGGCCGACCGGATCCCCTTCCGGTTCTCGGTGTCGATGACGACGCGCCGCGCCCGCCCGGACGAGGTCCACGGCGAGGACTACTTCTTCGTCGACCGCTCCCGGTTCGAGCGTGCGATCGCCGACGGCGAATTGCTGGAGTGGGCCGAGTACGCCGGTCACCTCTACGGAACGCCGCGGGGGCCGGTCGCAGAGATGCTCCAGGCGGGTCACGATGTCCTGCTCGACATCGAGCTGGTCGGCGCCCGTCAGATCCGGGGGGCGTTTCCGCACGCACTGATGATCTTCATCGCCCCTCCCGGGATGGAGGAGCTCGAGCGACGCCTGCGGTCGCGGGG
>DATHYU010000300.1:0-2090 GCA_035458965.1 Acidimicrobiia bacterium
CCCGGGGCTCCCACCACGAGAAGGGTTCCGGGGCTGAAGGTTCCCACGAGACCACGGGCGCTCGAGGCGCGCACGACCTTGGCGGGAAGCGCGGGAACCAGCGCAGCGATCTCGCCGAGGGTGGACTCCACCGAGGCGTCCTGATCGGGGGCGGGCGATGCCGATACCAGCGACCCGGGCACACCGATCCCATCGGCGAGACGCTCGGCCACCAGCGCGGCGAGTGCCGAGTGCGGACCGGGGCCGACCGCAGCGACGACCGCGCTCACGGCCCCCGGCACGAAATCCACCGGGACGGCGACGCTGACGAGGTCGAACGACGTGAGCTTTCGCGACACGAGCAGCCGGGCCCGTTCGCCGATGCACGCCGACCTCAGGTCGTCGTCCACCGGAGTCGGCTCGCCCTGCGAGAGGAGCGCGGCCAGTTCGCCACACCCGGAGCCCCGGGTCCAGACGACGGATCGCCACAGTTGGGACATCGGGATGTCGGAAGGACTCATCTGCTCCGGGGGCTGGAGGCCCTCCCCGACGGGGCACGCTAGTGGTCGCACACCGATAGTCCCACTCAACCGAGCGCCGATCTCCCCTCTGTGAGCAACCGCAGGAACACCGCTTCGTCGACCACGGGAACCCCTGCCTCGGCGGCCTTGGTGAGCTTGGCGGCTCCCGGCGCCTCGCCGGCGACCACGGCCGCGGTCTTCGCCGACACCGACGAGGTGACCCTGCCGCCACGCTCCTCGATGGCCGCCTTCGCCTCGTCGCGCGAGAACCCGGCGAGGGTGCCGGTCACCACGAGCGACACTCCCGAGAGCAGCGCCGAACCGCCGCCGGCAGGTTCGGGATCCTCGGTCCGAACCCCGGCGGCCTCGAGCTTGCCGACCAGGGCGCGGTTCGCCGGGTCGGTCGACCACTCCCTGACCGACCTGGCGATCTCCGGGCCGACGCCGTCGATGGCGCCGAGGTCGTCTTCCGACGCCGCCATGAGGGACTCGAGACGCAGGAATCTGCGAGCCAGCAGTCGAGCCACCGTGGCTCCGACGAGCGGAATCCCCAGGCCGGTCAGCAGCCGCGCCAGGGGACGGTCGCGGGCGGCATCGATGGCGGCCATGAGGTTCTCGATCGAGGTCGTCCCCCAGCCCTCGCGACCGGCAAATGCCTCCGACGTCAACGTGAAGATGTCGGCCGGGTCGGCGATCAGCTGCTCCTCGAGAAGCATCGCCACCGTCATGGAGCCGAGGTGCTCGATGTCCATCGCCGATCGACCGGCGAAGTGGACGAGATACTCCCGCAGACGTCCGGGACACGAGTAGCCGCCGGTGCACCGGGCCACCGCCTCGCCCTCGGCGCGCTCGATCGGGTTCCCGCAGAAGGGACAGCGCCGGGGCATCCTCCAGGTCTTCTCCGCTCCGGTGCGCAGCGAGACCACCGGTCCAACCACCTCCGGGATCACGTCGCCGGCGCGCCGGACCACGACGATGTCGCCGAGGCGAATGTCGCGTCGTGCCACCTCGTCCTGGTTGTGCAGGGTGGCGTTGGTGATCGTGGCGCCCCCGACGAACACCGGGTCGAGCACCGCGTACGGAGTGGCTGCGCCGGTGCGCCCCACATTGATCCGAATGTCGACGAGGCGGGTCGTCTGCTCCTCGGGGGGGAACTTGAAGGCGATGGCCCATCGCGGGCTCTTCGCGGTGAATCCCAGTTCCGACTGCTCGGCGAGCGAATCGACCTTCACCACCACGCCGTCGGTCTGATAGCCGACGTCGTGGCGGCGCTGCTCCGCCTGCCGCACGTAGTCGATCACGCCGGCAAGATCATCGAGCCGCCGCGACTCCGGGTTCACCGGGAATCCATGGTCTCGCAGCCAGGCCAGGCTCTCGCTGTGGGTGGCGAAGCGGGGCTCCCCCTCCGTGGTGCCCAGCTGGTAGACCCAGAGGGCAAGACGACGCGAGGCGGTGACCGCCGGGTCCTTCTGCCTGACCGCTCCGGCGGCGGCGTTGCGGGGGTTGACGAAGAGCCGGTCCCCGGCATCCGCCTGGGCACGGTTGAGCTCCTCGAACGCCTGCATCGGCATGTAGACCTCGCCTCGAACC
>DATHYU010000301.1:0-2726 GCA_035458965.1 Acidimicrobiia bacterium
CCAGCAGCGCCAGGGTCCGATCGATCTCCTCGCGCAGGATGTCGAGCATCTTCGCCACACCGGCCTCGCCGCCCGCGGCGAGGCCCCAGAACCACGGTCTGCCGACGAACACGGCGCGGGCACCGAGCGCCTTGGCCCTGACGACGTCCTCGCCGCGCCGCACGCCGCCGTCGAGGAACACCGGCACCCGGTCGCCGACGGCGTCGACGACCTCGCCGAGCGCGGAGATCGACGAGGGCGACCCGTCGAGCTGGCGTCCGCCGTGGTTCGACACGATCACCCCGTCGGCCCCCTTGGCGACGGCGATCCGGGCATCCTCGGCGGTCAGGATGCCCTTCACCACCAGGGGCTTGTCCCACAGCGGCCGGAGCCAGTCGAGGTCGTCCCAGTTCGCGGCGGGGTTGATCATCTGCTTGTTCACATAGGTGCCCAGCGACGTGGCGTCGTCACCGTCGCCCATGCCGAGGAAATTCCGGAAGGTGATCCGCTCGCCGGTCACCAGGTGCCACATCCAGCGCAGGTGCCGAGCCGCGTCGAGGGCGTTCCCGGGCCGGATCTTCGGCGGGATCGTCATCCCGTTGTGGAGATCCCGCACGCGCTTGCCGACGATCGGCACGTCGACGGTGAGGACGAGCGCCTCGTACCCGGCGTCGTCGGCGCGGCGCACGAGCGACGAGACCACCTCCTGGTCCTTCCACAGGTAGAGCTGGAACCAGAGCGCCCCGCCTCCCGACGCCTCGGCGATCTCCTCGATCGAGAACGACGAGGCGGTGGAGATGCCGAACACCGTGCCGGCTGCCGCCGCCGCTCGGGCGGCCGCCAGCTCGCCGCCCTTGTGGACGAGCCGGGCGAGCCCGGCCGGGGCGAGCATCACGGGCGACGGAATCCGGCGGCCGTAGACGTCGACCGACTGATCTCGGGCTGAGACGTCGACGTTGAACCTCGGCCGAAACACGACGTCGTCGAAGTCCGACCGGTTGCCGGCCAGCGTCACCTCGCCGCCGGCGCCGCCGTCGACGAACTCCCGAACCATCTTGGGGATCCGCCGCGCCGCGAGCCGCTGGAGATCGCCGACCGTGTGGGCACGCGCCAGGCTCATGCGCCGACCGCCTCGCGGAGCGCCGGGGCGAGCCGCAGGTGGTCGTCGAGCGGGAAGGTGCCCTGCTCCCGATCGATGCACTGCACGGCGACGTGGTCGGCACCGCGCTCCACATGGTCCGCAACCCGTTCGGCGATCCGGTCCGGGCTCCCCCAGGCGACGATGGCATCGACGAGCCGATCGGGGACCTCGTCGAGCTCGTCCTCGGCCCATCCCAGGCGCTTCAGCGAGTTCCGATAGTTGGGCAGGCGCAGGTACGTCGCCATGAAGCGCCTGGCGGCCGCCCGGGCCTCGACGGGATCCTCCGTCAGGACCACCGTCTGCTCCGGCGCGAGGACCGGGCCCTCGCCCATCACGTCGCGGGCGATCGACGTGTGCTCCACCGGCACGAAGTAGGGGTGGGCGCCGTCGGTCCGCTCCGCCGCGAGCCGCAGCATCTTCGGGCCGAGGGCAGAGAGGACCACGGGAGGATCCTCGGCGGGCGGCGCGGCGCGGTACGGCGCCTGCTCGTACGCGTCGAGGTAGGCCCCCATGGCGGCGACCGGCCGGTCGTATCGGTGACCTCGCACGTCGACGAGGGGTCGATGGGAGACGCCCATCCCCAACACGAAGCGCCCCGGCCACGCCTCGGCGAGGGTGCGCGCCGCGTTGCGCATCGCCGTCGCGTCACGGACCCAGATGTTGGCGATGCCGGTGGCCACGGTCATCCGGGACGTCGCCGACAGCACGAGCGCTGCATGGGCGAACGCCTCACGGCCGAGGGCCTCGCCGAACCACAGGGATTCGTAGCCGGCACCCTCGAGCGCGGCGGCGATCTCCCGCACCTCCGAGGCGGGACGGGTCTGGGTCACGAACCCGCACCAGGCACCGAGCTTTCCGAGCGTCGTCATGATTCCTCCTCCAGGTTCGCGGCGTCGACGGCACGCAGCACCCGTGTCGTCGTTCGGAGCACCGGCGTGTCGATGCCGTGCCGCTCCGCGCGGGCGAGCACCTCGGCATGGATGGCGTCGACCTCGGTGCGCCGGCCCCGTTCGATCGACTGCAGGACCGACACGCGCACCGCCGTCTGCCCGGCGGCGACGAGCTGCTCGCCGACGGCGCGAAGCACCTCGCGGCCCTCGCTCCGGGGAGCAGACGCGACAGTGGCGATCTGCAGGGGCCCGGGCAGGTCGACGAGGGGCACCCCCTCGGCGGCAGCGACGGCGGCCGCCTCGTAGATCAGATCGAGGAACAGTTCGGCGAGATCGTCGTCGAGGAAGACCCGGTGGTACACGGCCCGGGCCAGGCCGACGGCCCCCATGGCGCCGACCGCCAGAACCGCCTTCGACCAGACCACCGAGTCGATGTCGTCACGGACCTCCGCACCGAGGACGCCGGTTTCGTCGATGAGTGCGGCGATGTCGACGGCGCCGCCCGTCGGTCCGCCCGCCACGTCGCCCAGATAGGTGAGCCCCGAGAACGTGTACGCGACGCGGCCCGGCCCGTGCAGCGTGCCACCCACCATCGCCGCGCACCCCACGACGCGATCGCGCCCGAAGCGCTGCACGAGCAGATCGTCCTTGCCCACACCGTTTTGCACGGAGAAGACGAGCCGCGGGTCGAGCGTCGTGGCGTTCACCATCGGACC
>DATHYU010000302.1:0-3314 GCA_035458965.1 Acidimicrobiia bacterium
GGCGATGGAGGAGCGGATCCTCTGCACGGCCGGGTTCTCCATCGATCGACAGACCCGCGACGCGAGCGCCTACCCTCGCCCCGAACTCGCCGCCGGCGCGTGGTTCTACCGGGGGTACACCCAGATGGACGATCAGCAGCACGTGCTCTCGACGATGCTCGGAGCCCTTCAGGTCCTCGAGGCCCGCGAGGTGTCGGGGTGAACGGGCTCCTGCTCCTGCTCGCCGCCCTCGCCGCCGTGAACCCGCCGCGTGCCCGGCTCGGGCTGCCCGAGACCGCCGAGGGCCGGGCGCGCCTCGCCGAGACGGCCGTCGGGGCCGCCGTCGCCCTCGCCGCCCTCTGGGGGGTGGCCGGGGCGTCCGGTCCCTTCCTGGAGGCCATCGACGTCTCTCCCGAGACGTTCGTGATCGCCGCCGGGCTCGTCATCGGCTTCGCCGGGCTGCGCTCGATCCTGCGGACGACCCCCGGGCCCGAGCCGGCCCTCGACGGCATGCGCGCCTCGCTCTGGCCCATCGCCTTCCCGCGTCTGCTCGCCCCCGAGACCGTGGCGCTGGCGATCGCGGCCGGCGCCCGCAACGGTGTCCCGTCCACCGTCGGATCCGTTGCGGTGGGCCTGGTGCTCGTCGTGGCGCTGGCACTCGTGCCGCGGCGCGCCGTCGGAGACGGCGTCCTGCGCTGGCTCGGCGCCCTCGCCGGTGTCGTGCTCGTCGTCGTCGGGACGGTGCTGATGATCGAAGGCGTGCGTCTCGTCTGACCGCGACGGCGTAGCCTCGGGCGTCAGGAGGAACGATGAGACGATCGCGCATTTCCGGGCTCGGCATCCACGTGCCGGACCGGGTGGTCACGAACGACGAGCTCGGCACGTTCATGGACACGTCGGACGAGTGGATCATCCAGCGCACCGGCATCCGCGAGCGGCGGTGGGCGGATCCCGAGACGGCGACGAGCGACCTGGGCGTGGCCGCCGCTCGCGCCGCCCTCTCCGATGCGGGCGTCGAGGCGTCCGACGTCGACATGATCGTCTTCGCGACCCTCAGTCCCGACCACTACTTCCCCGGTGCGGCGTGCTTCCTCCAGGCGAAGATGGGCATGGGCGGGATCCCTGCCATCGACGTCCGCCAGCAGTGCACCGGATTCGTGTACGCCCTGTCCCTCGCCGACGCCTATGTGCGGATCGGGATGGCGAGCCGTGTGCTCGTCGTGGGCGCCGAGATCCACTCTGCGGGCCTCGACGTGACGACCCGGGGACGCGACGTCGCGGTGTTGTTCGGCGACGGAGCCGGAGCCGCCGTCGTGGAGGCGACGGACGTCGCCGATCCGGCGACCGATCCCCACATCTGGTCGTCACACCTCCATGCCGACGGGACGGGCGCCGAGGAGCTCTGGCTCCCCGCACCCGGCATGGCCTACGAGCGCTTCATGACGAAGGATCAGATCGACGCCGGTCTCCAGTACCCCGTCATGAACGGCAGGACCGTGTTCGTCAACGCCGTCAAGCGGATGTCGGAGGCGGTGGTGGAGGCAGCCGCGGCGAACGACATCGAGGTCGCCGACGTGGACCTGTTCCTCTTCCACCAGGCGAACCTGCGGATCAACCAGTCCGTGGCCGGCCATCTCGGCATCGACGACACGAAGGTGTTCAACACCATCGAGCGCTACGGCAACACGACCGCGGCCACGATCCCGATCGGGATGTTCGAGGCCCGGGCGGCAGGTGCCCTCGAGCCGGGGATGGTGGTCATGCTCGCGGCGTTCGGGTCCGGGTTCACCTGGGGGGCGACACTGCTGCGGTTCTAGACGCCGCGGGCCGCTCCGGCGGCCCTGCGGTCTCAGCCGCCGCCGCCGTCTCCGGTGTCGCCGCCGCCGGTGTCGCCGCCGACTTCGCCGCCGGTGTCGCCCCCATCACCCTCGGGCTCCTCGGGGAGCTGGCACGCCTCGCTGGCGGGATCCCAGGCCTCGCGGGTGCCTGCGGGCGCATCACAGGGGTGCATGTCGATGATCCGCGGGTTCCCCCTGTACGTGACCTCCCACTCCTCGGTGGTCGTCGTGCCGTCGGGATGGGTGATGTCGCGGTAGTTGGTCACCGTCCACCCGTAGGTGCCCTCCGAGACCTCCACCCGCTCGCCGCGAGGCACGTCGGGGTTCGCGTGGTACACGGTGGGAGGGGTCGTCCAGCAGCACCGCTCCGACAGCCGGGACTCGACGACGATGCCCCCGTTGTCACCGTAGATCTCGGCGGTCACCGACGTGTCGGTGTGGGAGGTTCGGACGACGATCCAGTTCTCCGTGGTGTTGCGGAACACGAGGTTCGGGTCCGGGAAGCCGAGTGTCGCCTCCCTCGCCTCGGGGTACCGCGAGAAGTAGATCGTGTGCGGCATGTGGTCGACGTCCTCGAGCCCGGCGAAGAACACGGCGTTGTACAGCGTCGTCGTGAACTGGCTCGTCCCGCCGCCGATGTTGATCGGGTCGTCGCAGCAGTAGACCTCGTTGCCGATGATGGCCCCGGCGGCCACGTAGCCCTTCTCACGGGTGCGCTTGCCCACGATCTCGTTGAGGTCGAACACCTCGCCCGGAGCGATCCACACGTCGTCTGAGGCGTCGGCGATGAGCTGGATGTTGATGACCCGGGCCTCGCAGCAGCGGTAGTAGGTGGTCCACTCCGCGAGCTGCTCCTTGATGCCGAACGCCTCGAGGTCGGCGGTGGAGACGTCGGCCTCGTCGCCGACGCGATACCCGAAGGTGCCGGTCCGCCCGGCGGTGCCGGCAGCCGCCGTGACCGCCTGCACGATCGTGACGGGGTCGGGCTCGTAGACGGGGATCGAGGGGATCAGGGTCACCAGGTCGTTCTCGTCGTCGATGATGAGCTCGCCGTCCACCGGCCGGGTCGAGGCCAGCGAATACAGCGTCTCGGCATGGGCCAGGATCGGCTCGCTCGCCAGGAAGACGGAGTAGCTGGGGAGGTCGCCCGAGTCGTCGCGGATCAGTCGGACGGCCTCGCGCAGGACGTCGGTCGGGAACGTGAGGACGGTGCCGTACTCGTCGTTGCGGAGCGTCACCGATCCGGCCGCGTACTGCTCGACCCTCCGGCGCACCTCGTCGAGCTGGGAGGGGTCCACCGGTGTCGCCAGCGGCACCGTGGGCAGATCGATCGCCGTGCCCGACTCGTCGAGCACCGCCGCCTCGAGGGCGCCGGTGGCGGTCGGGCGGTCGATGGCGATGCCGTCCGCCGGATAGTCGATCACGACCTCGCCGTCGACCCAGCGGACGTCACCGACGGTCGGCTGCTCGCGGATCTCCTCCGCTCCCCACGTGGCG
>DATHYU010000303.1:0-7860 GCA_035458965.1 Acidimicrobiia bacterium
CGTAGGTCCCCGGCGGCAGCGCGGCCGGCCTGACCTCGTACGTGTGGACGGACGCCTCGATGGTGATGCCGAAGTTGTATCCGGCCCTGAAGGCCATCTCGTTGGCGTTGCGGACCGCCTCGTCCTTGGCGAACTTGCGGGTGATCCAATCGAGGGTCGGCTCGGTCGGCCGGTTGAACATCCACGCCAGGAGGCCGAGGGCGAAGAAGTTCTTCGAGCGCAGGACCCCCCGTCCCTTCACGCCGGAGTCCTTGACGGCCTCCTTCGTCAGCTCCTCCATGGGGACCTCGATGACGCGATAGGCGTCGAGGCTGCCGTCGTGCAACGGATTCGTCTCGTAACCCGCCTTCGCGAGGTTGCGCTCCTCGAAGGCGTCGGTGTTGACGATGAGGGTGCCCGCCGACACGAGGTCGCCGAGATTCGCCTTGAGGGCGGCGGGGTTCATCGCCACGAGCACGTCCGGGTAGTCGCCCGGGGTGAGGATGTCGTGATCCGAGATGTGGACCTGGAAGGACGACACGCCCGGAAGCGTGCCCTGCGGTGCCCGGATCTCGGCGGGGAAGTTCGGGAAGGTGGATAGGTCGTTCCCGAAGATGGCCGAGGCGTCCGTGAACCGGGCGCCCACCAGCTGCATCCCGTCGCCCGAATCGCCGGCGAACCGGATTCGGACGGAATCGATGGTTTGGACCTCCGCCGAGCTCTCGATCGGCGGCGCTTCGTTCGACACGTCAACTCCTGGATGGGGTGGGTCCGCTGGAGGGCGCGTTTGCCGCGATCCGGTTCCTGCTTGCCCTCCAGCCCTGTGGCGCGTCATCGTACCGGGGGTGTGCGCGGAGTCAGCCTCTTGTCGGAGGCGATCGGAAGCCGACGATCCCGGCGTCCTCGAGCGCCCGCCCGATGGCGAGCAGACGCCGTTCCGTCCCGGCCCGACCGACGAGTTGGAGGGAGGACGGGGCACCGTCGGAGGACCCGGCGATCGGCAGCGCGAGGGCCGGCAGCCCGGCATGGTTGACGAGCGCCGTGAACCACGACAGGGCCCTGCGGTACTCCTCGGGCCCGGTCTCCGTGACGACCTCGTCCTCGCCGATCACCTTGCGGCTCACCGCGGTCGTCGGGGTGGCGAGCACGTCGGCGTCGAGGAGCATCCGGTGCATGGCGTTGCGGAGGCCGGCTCGCCAGGCGAGGGCCCGGGCGTAGTCGTCCAGGTCGGACCGCATGGCGACGGCCAGCCGGTCGGCGACGACCGGCCCGTAGCGTTCGGGGCCCTGGTCCCACCAGATCCGGTGGACCGCGGCGACCTCGGCATAGGCGGCCTGGTTGATCATCCCCGGCGGGGTGACGACCGGGTCGAAGACGGAGGTGATCTCGGCGCCCGCGTCTCCGATCGCCCGCAGCGCCCGGTCGAATCCGTCGCGGACGTCGGGGCCCAGGGGCCGGTCGGTCCACGGGGTGGGGATGCCGATCCGCAGCCTCTCGATCGTCGCGGTCGGGAGGCGAGGATCCACGATCTCGGCCGTCGACCACGGATCGGCGGGATCGTGGCCGGCCATCACCTCGTAGGCGAGCTCGGCATCGGCGACCGTCCGCGTGAGCGGGCCGACCGTGTCGAGCGAGGGGGCGAGGGGGAAGACGCCCGACAGCGGGATCCTTCCGTGGGTGACCTTGAGGCCGACCGTCCCGCACAGGGCGGCGGGGACCCGCACCGACCCCCCCGTGTCGGTGCCGATCCCGACGGGGGCATGGCCGGCGGCCACCGCGACGCCCGATCCTCCCGACGACCCGCCCGGCGACGTGTCCGGGTCCCACGGGTTGCGGACGGGGCCGAACCAGTGGTTCTCGCTGCTGAACCCGAAGGCGAACTCGTGGAGACCGGTCCGGCCGACCACCACGGCTCCGGCCGTCTCCAGCCGCTGGACGCACATGGCCGTGGACGTGGCGAGGTGGCGGTAGAACGAGGACCCGCACGTCGTGATCCGTCCCTCGTGGTCCACGAGGTCCTTGAGAGCGATCGGGACCCCTTCGAGCGGACCGGCGGGACGGCCCCGGGCACGCGTGGTGTCGAGCTGGTGGGCGCGGCCGAGCGCATCGTCGGGATCGACGTGGGTGTATGCGTTCAGGTCGTCGTCGCCGAGGATCCGTTCCAGGTGGGCGCCGACGACCTCGACGGCCGAGGTCGCTCCGGATGCGATCGAGGCGGCGATGTCGGTGGCCGTCGACTCCACGTGCCGGTCAACTCCAGGTGATCGGCTGGCCCTCCGGGAACACGTTGATCCAGGGGCGCCCGGGCGGCATGGTGACCTCGTCGCCCTCGGGGGTGGTGATCACGAAGGGCTCGTCGTAGCCGGCCCGGGTCCACGTGCCCTCGACGACCACACCGCGGGCGAACAGGTACGCCCGACCCCCCGACAGCG
Source organism: Acidimicrobiia bacterium (assembly GCA_035458965.1). Taxonomy (GTDB): domain Bacteria; phylum Actinomycetota; class Acidimicrobiia; order Spongiisociales; family UBA11373; genus DATHYU01. Next base: position 2,412 of record DATHYU010000303.1, read on the forward strand.
TGTCCGTCTGGGGTACCGGGGTGCCGTCGCCCGGCGGATAGGCGGTGGACAGCACGCCCTCGAGGACGACGAGGTGGTCGACGGTTATCTGGGTCGCCTCGCCGTCGCGGTCGATCGTGTCGTGGCGGAGCCCACCCTGGTAGCGGGCGTACACCCCGTCCTCGTAGATCCACGTGACATGGTTGCCCTCCCCCCAGTCGAGGTCGATGGTCTCGGCCGGCTCCGCATTGGACAGGTCCGGGAGCCCGACGGCCACGATCGGTCCCGGCGGGTCGTCGTCGTAGCCGCGGGAGTCGGCGACGGCCCGCAGGGTCTCGGTGCTGCCGTAGAGGTTGTGCGGGGCGCCCCGGCTCGAGAGGCGGAAGGTCCCCCTGCCCTCGCCGATCAAGCCGACGCCCTGACGCGCCACGAGCTGCTGGATCCAGGGCTGGCCTCCGGAGATCACGATCGGGGCACCGGCCGCACGGGCCACGGTGGCATCCGTCGGCCGGAGGCTCCGGATCGGGCCGAGGTAGTCGATGTCGTTGTCGTGGAAGAAGGCGATGAAGCGGGTGAAGCCCCCCTCGACGCGGAGCTCCACGATCGCGTCGGCGTGCTCGATGCCGGACTGGGGACGAGCCTGGAGGTGGTTGTCGATCTTGACGGCGAGCGCCCGCCGATCGAGAAGCTCGACGTCGGTGGCCGCGAGACCGTTGAGCGGCGACGCAACCCCCTCGGGGAGGGTGGTGACGGAGACCTCGGGCTCGGTCGTCGTGGTGGAGGAGCTCGTCGTCGTCGACGAAGTCGACGGCGTCGAGCGGGTCGACGCGGGTCGCGTCGTGGTCGTCGACCCGCCCGCCGCGAGCGTGCTGGTGGTCGTGTCGTCGGCCGCAAGGGCGGCCGACGTGTCGTCGTCTCCGCTGCAGGCGCCGCCTGCGAGCGCAACGACGAGGAGGAGGGCGGGGAGACGGAGCTTCATCGCCGCGGAGCGTAGTGCAGCTGCCGTGCTGCGCCGGCTTCTCGGTGCTCCGACATGCTCAGGCCGGCGACAGCGTCAGCGACGACCGGGCCGTGCGGGTGATGTCGTCCTCCTCCCACGCGATGACGAGCGCGTCGCCGCGCTGCCACAGCGGCAGCTGATCCCCGTAGTGACGGGAGAAGGGATTGCCCGATTGGCCTCCCGGGAGCACGAACCGTGCCCGGCTCCAGTCGCCGACGTCGACGACCATTCGCAGGGACGCGACGGCGAAGTCGGGGTTCGCGAAGGGATCGAGGGGGTCGACCGGCGCGGGGTTGACGGTGTTGCCGTCGCCGCCGTGGGGGATCGGCCCGAGATCGAAGACTCGGCCGAGCGGCGGCCGCAGCGACATCGGGTGCTTCAGGGTGAGCGGGCGGACGTCGCCCCAGGCCCACGACCGCGGGTCGGGCCCGGCGTGCTCGACGAGCCGGGCGCGCGCCGCGCGGGCGGCCGTTCTGATGGCCTCGTCCCAGCCGTCGGAGAACCACCCCTCCGGGCGGCGGTCGAGCAGGTCCGCGAGGTGGCCCGTCCGGCGGACCATGAACATGGTGAAGGGGACGAGGGGGGTGAACCCCCGGCCGGTGGCGGCCTCGACCGACCGAGGCGCCTTGGCCGCGACGACCGCTCGGACGAGTTCGGCGGTCACGGCCTCGAACACCGTGGCGCCCACGCTGTCGGGGCCGAGGACCCCGTCCCACGAGCGGAGGGCGTCGGCGAGGAGGCCGAGGTCGCCTGCCTCCGCCATCGCCGCGACGAGCTGCTCCCGGATCTGGCGCGCCGGGATCGAGGTGCGGTCCACCTGCAACGCCAGTGTCGAGGGGATGTCCCATTCGGGCTTCTCGGCGAGGGCCTCGGCGATCCGGGCGGCCCGGTAGCCGTCGATGAAGTCGACGCCGAGATGGAGGGCGCCCGCCGCGGGGAGGTTGTTCGCGGTCACGACGACACCGCTCTCGGGGTCGCGCAGGTGGGGCAGCGACGACGTCGGGATCAGCTCGTCCTCCCAGCCGACGTCGGGGTCGGCCGCTCGCATGGGGACCGCGCCCGATCCGGAGCGTCGGACCGGGAGATCGCCGATCAGCTTCCAGGCGATGGAGCCGTCGGCGTCGGCGAAGGCGACGTTGAGCGGGACACCGGGCCACCTCGCGAACGCCGTGTGGAGGCGGTCGACGGAGCGGATGGTGGGGATCTCGAAGAACCCGCCCAGGCTCCCCGGCCGCAACCACGTCGCGGCCATCGAGAGCGCCGTGGTCGACGCTTCGAGCGCCGGTCCGATGAGCGGCCCCCGGTCGGTCTCGACGCAGAGGACCTCGATGTCGTCGCCGTCGCGGACCTCGATCGTCTCGCGGCGCGTCTCACAGGCCGCGAACCGGTCCCCGCGGCGGACCGTGGTCCCGTCGGGGCCGACCTCCTCGAGGAAGAGGTCCGTCGTATCGGTGAGAGCCGCGGTGATGCCCCAGGCGGCGTGGCCGTTGTGGCCCGCTCCGAACGCCGGGGTCCCCGGGAGCGATGCACCCACGACCCGCCACTCGGGGCAGGCCACGTCGACGAGGTACCAGTGCGCCGGGAGGACGGGGGCGAGGTGGGGGTCGTTGGCGAGGAGCGGCCGGCCGGTGGTGGTCCGGCTCCCCGAGAGCGCCCAGTTGTTCGATCCGCCGCCGAGCCATCCCGACGCCTCGGCCAGCCGTCGCAGGTCCTCGGCCACGGCGTCGGCGAGCACTGCGACCTCGGCGCCGGCGCCGATGCCGGGAGCCAGCGACGCAGGGAGGTGGGCCGGATACGCCGGGTCCACGGCGGCCGCCGCCTCCGGCCCGTCCGCGGCGACGATGGCCAGCCGGGCCAACTCGGTGTCCCAGTTGGAGGCGAGGGCGAAGGCCTGGACGGCCAGGAACCCGAGGGCGTCGGCGGCCTCGTATGGCTCCGGCCGGCTGCGCAGCAGCACGAACTCGTGGGGGGCCCGGCGGAGCCCGATCGTCGCGCCCGCCCGGGCGCCGGCGGCGTACGCAAGGGCGGACATCCGGTGATCGGGCGGGAGCTCGTCGAGCAGGCGCTCGCCGTGGCGTCGAAAGCCGATCCGGCGGGAGAGCTCGTCGATCGTGGCCGCCTCTGCGCCGACGAGGGCGGCGAGGGTGCCGCGCACGAGGCGGAGGCGAAGCTCCATCTGGAAGGTGCGGTCCTGGCCGTGGCAGAACCCCACCCCGAACCAGGCGTCGGCGGCCGACTCGGTGCGCACGTGGGGGATGCCGAAGCGGTCGCGCCGTATCGTGATCTCGCCGTCGATTCCGTCGATCGCGCGGCGTCCGTCGACCACCGGGAGGCGCCGGCCGAGGGTGCGGAGGGCCCATCGGGTGGGGTTCACGGAGACGATCCTACGGATGGATCGAGCCCTTGGTCGGCACGGGTAGTGTGCGCATCAGCGGCCAGGAAGGACCACCGCCGATGCGCAACGTCGTGACCGCCATCCTCGGGGGAGGCCAGGGCGCCCGGCTGTGGCCCCTCACCCGGGATCGCGCGAAGCCGGCCGTTCCGGTCGCCGGCAAGTTCCGGCTCATCGACGTGCCGATCTCCAACAGCCTGCGGGCGGGCATAGACCGCATCTACGTCCTCACCCAGTTCAACTCAGAGAGCCTCCACCGCCACATCGCCCAGACCTACCGGTTCGACGCCTTCCGGCCGGGGTTCGTGAACATCCTCGCCGCCGAGCAGAGCGCCGAGAGCAAGGACTGGTACCAGGGGACCGCCGACGCCGTCCGCCAGCACATCCGTCGCTTCCTCGAGAACGACCCGACGGAGATCGTCATCCTCTCGGGCGACCAGCTCTATCTCATGGACCTCGCCGGCTTCGTCCAGGAGCACCGCGCCCGCGATGCCGATCTGACGATCGCGCTCTCCCCGGTGCGCCCCGAGGAGGCGGGCGCCCTCGGCATCATGCGGATGGACGAGTCGCGCCGGATCGTCGAGTTCGTCGAGAAGCCCCAGGATCCGGAGGAGGTCGCCCGCCTCACCCTGACCGACGAGATGGTCGGTGCCACGGGGGTGGAGGCCGACCCCGGCACCCTCCTGGCCTCGATGGGCATCTACGTCTTCAAGACCGAGGCGCTCGTCGGGCTCCTCGCGGGACACAGCGGGGACGACTTCGGCAAAGAGCTGGTCCCCCGTGCGGTCGAGGACTTCGACGTCTTCGGCTTCGGTCACCGCGGGTACTGGCGGGACATCGGGACGATCGGCTCCTTCCACGATGCGTCCCTCGAGCTGACCCATCAGCTTCCCGCGCTCAACCTCTACGACCCGGAGTTCCCGATCTACACGCATCCGAGGTTCCTCCCGGGCAGCAAGGTCACCGACTGCCATGTCTACGAGTCGATCCTCTCGGATGGGTCGATCGTGTACGGATCGAAGTTGACGAACTCGATCATCGGCGTGCGCGGCGTGGTCCGCTCCGGCTCCACGATCGAGCGGTCGGTGTTCATGGGCGCGTCGCGGTTCGAGGAACGGCCACCCATCGGCATGCCGGGGTTGGGGATCGGCCACGGCTGCTACATCCGCAACGCCATCATCGACATGGATGTCCGCATCGGCGACGGCTGCCAGCTCACCAACCCCACCGGGATCCGCCAGGCAGACGGCCAGGGCTGGCACATCCGCGACGGGATCGTCGTGGTCCCGAAGGGCTCGGTGATCCAGCCCGGGACGCTCGTCTAGTGACGGGGCGCTGACATGCACATCGGGTTCCTGAGCTCCGAGGTCGCTCCGTACGCCCAGACCGGCGGTCTCGGCGACGTGTCGCGGTGGCTGCCCGCGAAGCTCGCCGCGACGGGCGACGTGGTGGACGTCGCCGTGCCGTACTACGACACGCTCGACACCGGCGGCCTGCCGGTGATCCCCGTTCGCACCCCCGGCGAGGTGTCGCTCGGCGCGCTGGGAACGGCGCGGTTCGCGCTGCTCGGCGAACCGGAACAGGGTCGTCCCACCACCTGGCTCGTCGACGCCCCCCGGTGGTTCCACCGCGGCACGATGTACGACGATGCCGGCGACGGCCATCTGCGCTTCACCGCGTTGGTCGTGGCGGCCCTCGCCCTGGCGCAGGCGCGCAACGCCGTGCCCGAGGTCCTCCACGCGAACGACTGGCACACGGCCCATGCGCCGCTCCTCGCCGCGGCGCGGGGCGGGGTGTGGGCCTCGGTCCCGACGATCCTCACGCTCCACAACCTGGCTTTCCAGGGGTGGTTCGAGACGGCCGATCTCGAGCGGATGGGGCTCGCCGGCGTCGCCGACCGGCTCGATCCTGCCGACCTCGAGCGCGGGTGGGTCAGCACGCTGAAGGAGGGGATCCGCTCCGCCGACCTCGTGACCACCGTCAGCCCGACGTACGCGAAGGAGATCCGGACCCCGGAGGCCGGCATGGGTCTCGACGGGGAGCTGCGGCGGCGCGGCGATCGGCTGGTCGGGATCCTC
>DATHYU010000304.1:0-7888 GCA_035458965.1 Acidimicrobiia bacterium
CGCCCATCGTGTCCCACTCGTCGGTGGGCAGCTCCCGGCCGAGGACGGCAGCGAAGTCCTCGACGTGCATGCGGGCATCGACGACGAACGACCCACCGGGCAGCGGCGTCACCATGGGCTCCTCGACATCGAACTCGTCGACGATCTCGCCGACGATCTCCTCGACCAGGTCCTCGATCGTGACGAGCCCGGCGGTTCCGCCGAACTCGTCGACGACGATCGCCATGTGGACCTTGGTCCCCTGGAGCTCTCGAAGGAGATCGGACACGCGCTGGGTCTCGGGCACGAAGTGGGCGCGCCGCATCATGTCGCCGACCGACCGAACCGGCGATCCCTCGTCCATGAGCGACAGGAGATCCCGGGCGTAGAGCACGCCGACGATGTCGTCGAGCGACTCTCCCGTGACCGGGACCCGCGACTTTCCCGTGTCGATGACGATGTCGAGCGCTGCCTCGCTGTCGTCGGCCGCCGTGACGGTGACCATGTCGGTGCGCGGAACCATCACCTCGCGAACGATCGCATCCGTGAACTCGAGTACGGAGGAGATGAGCTGGATCTCCTCGGCGTCGTACGGGTCCTCGTCGCTCTCCTCGGAGCTCTCGCCCGTCTCTTCGTCGTCGTCGATCTCGATGAGGTCGTTCGCCCGGTCACCGATGCGGACCGCGGTCTCGAGGAGACGGGCGAGCCGGTACGCGGGCCTCCTCGGTCGGGCCCTCCCGAACGACCGGGGCAGGGAGTCGCAGGCGAGCACGAGGACGATGCCCAGCCCGACCATGCCGCCGAGCAGCACCCATCCGGAGGCCAGTGCGGTGAGCGCCCAGGCCGCCGGGATCGCGGCCGCGACGAGGGCCGCGGCATGGATCAGGCCCAGGGAGGGCTGGATCGCCGGGCGGTCCTCGAGGAGGCGCGCCACCCGCTCGGCCCCGCGTTCGCCCTCGGCCGCGTCGTGCAGCGCGTCGGCACGCGGGGTCCGGACCAGGGAGGCCCCGCCGAAGCGGAGCGCCGCGGCGAAGGATGCCAGCACGAGGGACACCGCGAGGGCGACCACGGTCACGGCAAGGGCCTCCCGAGCGACGTCAGGATCTCGTCCTCGCGTGCCTCCATCCGCTTCGCCGACTCGTCGTCGTGGTGGTCGTAGCCGAGCAGGTGCAGGATGCCGTGGACGAGCAGCAGAAAGAGAAAGGCCTGCGCGTCGAGGCGCTCCTTGTCCGCTCGCCGGCCGATCTCGGCGGGGCACAGGAAGACGTCACCGAGCGCCAGCGGCGGGTCGTTGAGCCGGAGGGACGGCACGCTGCCGGGCTCCAGGTCCTCGAGCGGGAACGCGAGCACGTCGGTGGGGCCGGACCTGTGCATGAATCGAGCGTTGTACTCGGCGATCTGGTCGGGCGTCACGAGCATCACCGCGAGCTCGGTGCCGTCGGGCAGCCCTTCGGCACGCAGGGTGCCCTCTGCGACCGCCTTCAGGCCCGCCAGATCGGCCGGCTGGTCCTGCTCGTCGGAGAGAAAGACCGTCACGGACCTTCGATCCCCTTCGGTCCGGGGAACCCCGGATACGGGATCCGCGTGTGGTAGTAGCCGATGAGGGCGTCGACGAAGGCCTCCTTGACCCGGGTGAGCTCCCCGAACGTCACGTCCGACTCCTCCAGCTGACCGTCTTCCACCTTCTCGGCGATGATGCTCTCGACCAGGGTGCGGAGGGTCTCCGACGTCGGGTCCTCGTGCTGGACCAGCGACCTGGTGGCCGCCTCACAGGCGTCGGCGAGCATGACGATGACCATCTCCTTCGACTTCGGCTTCCGCCCGCGATGGCGGTAGTCGACCGGGTTGGTGCCGTCGCCGTAGATGTCGATCGCCTTGTGATAGAAGTACCGCATCAGGCTCGTGCCGTGGTGGGTGAGGATGCCCTGCGCCACGTCGGGCGGGATCCGGTACTCGCGGGCGAGGCGGAGGCCCTCGGCCACGTGGCTTCGGATGAGGGCGGAGGACTCCTCCGGCGGGAGCCGGTCGTGGGGGTTCGACACGCCGAACTGGTTCTCGACGAAGTACTTGGGGTTCGTCGTCTTCCCGAGGTCGTGGTAGTAGGCCATCGCCTGGGCGAGCAGGGGGTTGCCGCCGATGGTGCGCGCCGCCTTCCCGGCCAGGTTCCCCACCATGATCGAGTGGTTGAAGGTGCCGGGCGCCTGCTCCTCGATCAGCCGCAGGCCCGGATGGTTCCGGTCGGTGAGGTCGAGGAGCGTCTGCGTGGTGGTGATCCCGAACAGCGACGCCAGGAAGGGCAGGACGCCGAGCGCGGCGACGCCGGCCGCGACGCCGCCGGCGGCACCGAGGAGCGCGGCGAGCAGATGGTTGGCGCCCGGTGGCGAGAAGAACCAGGAGATGGCGCCTGCGAGCGGCGCCAGCAGCGCAGAGGTCAGGATCACCGCAGCGTTCAGCTCGCTGCGGCTCGAGATCGACGATACGAGCGGGACGGGCGCGAGCGTCGCCCCGACGGCGTACACGGCCAGTCCGGTGTCGCCCGTGGCGAGGCCGGTGAACGTCGCCACCGGGACCGCCATGAGCGCGGCGACGCGGGCGTCGAAGAGGCTGGCGGCGAGGTACCCGAACAACGACGCCGGGAGCAGGAAACCCAGTTCGATGGTGTCGCGGGTGATCACCTCCGGGATCCGCGCGATGAGCGCCGCGAGCACCATGAGCAGGCCGAGCAGGCCGACGAGCTTGGGCTGCCGCCAGAACTCGACACCGACGCGACGCATCGTGATGGCGAGCAGGAAGATCGACAGCGCCGCCACCAGCGCCATCGCCGTCAGCCGCGGCGACTCCTGATCCACCTCGAGCAAGCCGAGCTCATCGATCGCCTGGATCTCGACGTTCGTGACGCGCTCGCCCTCACGGACGATCGCCTCCCCGGCGAAGAAGCCCACGGTGACGTCGGTGACCTGAGAGGCTGCTTCCTGGCGGGCCTGCTCGGTCGCGCTCAGGTCGAAGATCTCGTTGGCCTGCAACGACGTCGCGACGAGGTCCGCAACGCCCGTCTCGGCCGCCTGGCGCTGGATGCTCGGCAGGTCGCGCAGGAGGATGAGCTCGCGAGGATCGGTCACGAGCGACGATCTGATGCCCTCGAGCTCGGTCGACTTGATGCCGTCCTCGAGGAGGTCGCGGGCGAGCGACAGGGCCTCGTCCTCGACGAACCGGAACACCTCGTCCTCGCCGTCCTGCACCCGCTGCCAGTCGTCGTTGATGATGTCCACCATGATCGTGATGGTCTCGGTGTTGACCAGCGGGTGGAGCGTTCGGAGCTCCGAGATCTGGAGCTGACGCGGCGGCGGGGGCGTCATCGTGGTGGTGGTCGTCGTCGGAGGCTCGGTCGTGGTCGTCGTCGGGGGCTCGGTCGTGGTCGTGGTGGTCTCGTCGCCTCCGGCCGTCGTATCGCCCGTGCCGGTCGTCTCGCCGGCCGACGTCGTCGAGGTCTCCCCGCCCGCGGTCGTCGTGGACGTCTCCTCATCGGTCGGGACGGTCGTGGTGGTCGTCGTCGTGGACGTCGTCGTGGTCGTGGTCGGCGGCGTGACCGTGTCGGGATCCTCGATGTCGATGATCAGCGGCTCGGCCGCCTCGCGGACATTCGAGAAGAAGAGCTGGATGCTGTCGAGGACCGCCGCGGTCGCCTGGGCGTCCTCCGAGTACCGCTCGACGACGGCCCCGGCGGCCTGCTCACGCAAGGCGTCGGTCGCGTCCTGGTCGACGACCGTCACGCGGCGCGGCGCGATGAACGTCTGCGGCGAGGGCTGTCCCTGCAGCAGTGAGACCTGCTCGACCGGCTCGGTCTGGCCCACGACGAGGACGATGGCGGTGAACACCATCGTGATGCCGAGGATGATGAGCCGGGCGAGGCCGGAGAACCGTCCTGCAAACCTCATGCGTCCTCGGACTCCTCGGCGAGCCGATAGGCATCGATGATCGACGCGACGATGCGATGCCGCACCACGTCGTCGGAGGTCATCTCGACGAAGCCGACCCCCGGGATCCCCCTGAGCACCCGCCGGACATGGGCGAGCCCCGATGCCCGGCCGGACGGCAGGTCGACCTGGGTCACGTCGCCGGTCACCACCATCTTCGAATTGAAGCCGAGCCGCGTGAGGAACATCTTCATCTGCTCCCGCGAGGTGTTCTGGGCCTCGTCGAGCACGATGAAGGCGTCGTTGAGCGTGCGGCCGCGCATGTAGGCGAGCGGGGCGATCTCGATCGTGCCGCGCTCCATGAGGCGTCCCGTCTCGTCGGGGCCGAGCATGTCGAACAGGGCGTCGTAGAGGGGCCGGAGGTACGGGTCGACCTTGGCGGCGAGATCCCCCGGGAGGAACCCCAGGCGCTCCCCCGCCTCGACCGCCGGCCGGGTGAGGATGATCCGGCTCACGGCCCCCGTCGAGAGGGCCTCGACGGCGAGGGCCATGGCCAGGTAGGTCTTGCCGGTGCCGGCCGGCCCCACCCCGAAGATGACGGTGTTCGAGCGGATGGCGTCGAGATAGCGCTTCTGGTTGAGGGTCTTGGTCCGGACGACCTTGCCGCGGCCCACCGGCACGCTGTCGGTGAAGATCGCCGACGGCTGCTGGACGTCGGCGCGCACGAGGTCCACGACCCTGCGGACCCGATCGGCGTCGATCGTCTGGCCCTCGCGCACGAGGACGACCAGCTCCTCGAGAACGGTCCTCAGGGTCTTCACGGCGGCGGCTTCACCGGAGAGGTGGAGCTCGGTTCCACGCGCGACGATCCGCACCTCGGGGAAGGCTTCCTCGACGTGACGGAGGTTCGTATCACGCTCACCGAGCAGCGCGAGCATCTGGTGATCGCCGGAGACGCGCACGACGGTCTCGGACAGCGACGCTTGAGTCACGAAGATCCTCGATTCGCGGGGATCATGAGAGGACTGGAGTATACCGACGGCCGGAGGCTCGGCGTGGAGCGACGCGGCCGCGGCGAGCGCTACGCCAGGTTCGTCAGACCGAGCTCGCTCAGGCGCTCGGCGAACTGCTCTTCGGACATCTCGAGCAGCAGGGCCAGGAGCTTGATGTCGTCACGTCGGATGGTGAGGACCTTGCCGTTGAAGTCCTGGCGCATCATCTGGATGGCCCGAAGGAAGCGGTCGAAGATCTCGGCCTCGGCGCCCTGGAGCCGCTCCACGGCGTTCAGGTCGATCATCAGGCCGCCGCTGGGCAGCGTGGCCATCGCCGAATCCTTCTGGTCCTCCTGGGGAAGGAACTGGGTGATCGGGACCTGGAAGAAGGCGGCGAGCCGATGGAGCCTCGGGAGGGACAGCGATCGCTCACCCCGCTCGTAGGCGCCGACGACCGCGGCCTTGAACTCGCCGTTCGAGAGGCGTTGGACGTCCTGCAGAGACAGGCCTCGCTGCCGGCGGATCGACCGAAGTCGCGACCCGACGAGCTCGTTGTAGCTGGCAGACACTCCCAATCCTCTCCTCCCACGTTCGGACCGGTGCACCGCCGGGGGTAGGCGGATTCGCGCGTTCCGTCATCACAGGATAGCCACACTCCGTACCCGGCGCCAGCACCGAGAGCCACCGGGGGAAAGAGCACCCACCGCGGTCGGTCGACGACCCTGAGGAGCAGAAGACGAGCTACCGCCGGCGCCTGCGCCGCTGGCGCTCCTCGGCCGGGTCCTCGTCGGAGGCCTCTGCATAGGCCCTCAGAGCCTCTTCCTGGGCCGGGGTGAGCTCGCGGGGCACCTCGAGCACGACCTCGACGAGGAGGTCGCCGCGCCCGCGGCGCCGGAGCCGGGGCATCCCGAGCTTCGACATCTTGAAGACGGCGCCCGGCTGCGTCCCCGCGGGAAGGTCGATCTCGACGGGATCGCCGTCGACCGTCGGGACGTCGATGCTGGTGCCCAGCGCCGCCTCGGCGAACCCGACCCGCACCCGATGGACGAGGTCCGATCCGTGGCGCTCGAAGCGCGAATCGGGAGCGACCCTCACCTCGACATAGAGATCTCCCGGCGGCGCTCCCGCCTCGCCCGCGGCGCCGCGTCCGGTGACCCGCATCCGGGAACCGCTCTCGATGCCGGCCGGGATGTCCAGCGTCACCGTGCGGTCCGCGACGGTGGAGCCGGAGCCCGAGCACGTCGGGCAGGGCTCGACGATCGTCTGCCCGCGGCCGCCACAGCGGTCGCACGCGACGATCGACATGGTCGTGCCCAGGAACGTCTGGCGGGTCACCCGCAGCTGGCCCTGACCGCCGCATCGCTCGCACATCTCGAGCCCGACGCCGGGCGCCGAGCCCGATCCCTCACAGGTCTCGCACATCGTCGGAGCCCGGTAGGAGACCTCCCGCTCGATGCCGGTGGCGGCATCGACGAGGTCGATCTCGATCCGCACGGCGATGTCGGCCCCCGGTTGGGGACCGGCCCGCGTCGCGCCGAAGGGGAAGCCGAAGCCTCCGCCGCCGCCGAAGAAACGCGACAACAGGTCGTCGATGCCCGCGAAGGACGAGAAGAGGTCGTCCATGTCGAACCGGGCGCCGCGGTCGTAGGCGGCCCGCTTCTCCGCATCGCCGAGCACCTCGTAGGCCTGGGCGATCTCCCGGAAGCGCTGCTCGGCGGTCGGGTCGTCGGGGTTGGCGTCCGGATGGGACTCGCGTGCCAGCCGCCGAAACGCCTTCTTGATCTCGTCCGGGGTGGCGTCGCGGTCGACACCGAGGAGCTCGTAGTAGTCGGCCATCAGGAGCCGCCGATGCTGTCGTCGAGGGCCTCGCCGACCTCTTCGACAACCCGGATCGCCCGCTTGTAGTCCATCCGGATCGGCCCGAGCAGGCCGACGCGGCCTCCGGCCTCGCCGCCGAACTCCTTGGACACGACCGCGAGGTCGTCCTCGCCCGCGGGGATCTCGTGGCCGAGCCGGACGGTCGTCCCTCCCTCGAAGGCGGGCTGCATGAGATCGATGATGCTCGTCTCACGCTCGACCAGCGCGAGCACCCGATGGAGCTTCGCGAGGTCCTCCCACAGCTCGGCCATGTGGCTCGTCCCGCCGAGGTAGATCTCGCGGCTCGCCCGGCTGAACTCCCCCACCCGGACGAGTGCTCGCTCGGCGACCTCGACCGCGATCGAGGGCAGCTCCTTCTCGACGGACTCCTCGAGCTGCACCGCCTCGTCGGACACCTCGGTCCCGGCGAGCAGGGCACCGAGCGCCTCCTGGGCCTCTTCGATCTCCCGATGGGTCGCCGGCTCGCTGAGGCGGATGAGCGACTGGCTGACCCGGCCGCCGTCGGTGACCACGACGAGGAGCACCACGCCCGGCTCCACCGGGATGAGGTGCAGGTCCCGGATGGTGTGGCCGACGAGCCCGGGCCCGAGCACCACGGAGGGGTACTGCGAGATGTCGGCGAGGAAGTCGGAGGTCTGCTTGAGGAGGCGGCTCAGCTCGCCGTGGATGTGGGAGAAGAAGTCCTCGATGCGGGTCCGGGTCGTGGCCCGCAGCGACCCGGGCGAGAGGTGATCGACGTAGTAGCGGTAGCCCTTCTCGGTCGGGATGCGTCCGGCAGACGTGTGGGGCTTCACGATGAAGCCGTCGCGCTCGAGGAGGCTCATCTCGTTGCGGACGGTGGCGCTGGAGCAGTCGAGGCGGGCGCGCGTCAGGATGGCCTGCGAGCTGACGGGCTCGCCCGAGCGGATGTGCTCCTCGACGAGGGCGCCGAGGATGGCGGCCTTGCGATCATCGAGCATGGATGTGCGATGGTAGCAGCGGACCGCCCAGGGATTAGCACTCGCCGGCTTCGAGTGCCAACACCTCCCGAACGACGGCGTCGCCCATCAGTGGCCGGGCGACCCGGATGCGCTCGCCGTCGGCGGCGAGCACCCCCGCCTCCTGCAGCCTGGCGCCCGCAGGACT
>DATHYU010000305.1:0-7159 GCA_035458965.1 Acidimicrobiia bacterium
GAGCGGGCGAGGCGGCGAGGCCGGTCCGTCACGCGCCTCATCCTGTCCGATCGGATGCGACAGGACATGATCGACGGGCTGCGGTCGTGGCGGGACGCCCCGACTGGGCGCGGCCGCGTCGTGGACACGGTCGAGCACGAGGGCTGGCGGGTGGACGCCGTCCGGGACGGCCTCGGCGTCGTCGGGTTCGTGTTCGAGGGCCGGCCGAACGTCTTCGCCGACGCCACGGGCGTCCTGCGAGGGGGCAACACCGTCGTCTTCCGCATCGGCTCCGACGCCCTCGGAACCGCCGAAGCGATCGTCGAGCACGCCCTCCGGCCGGCTCTCGCCGCGGCAGGACTGCCGGAGGGGGCGGCGAGCCTGGTGGCGAGCGCCAGCCGCGCCGCCGGATGGGCGATGTTCTCCGACTCCCGTCTGGCCCTGGCGGTCGCCCGGGGCTCGGGCGGGGCGGTGGCCCAGCTGGGCGCCGTCGCCCGCCAGGCCGGCAACGCCGTGAGCCTTCACGGCACGGGCGGCACATGGATCGTCGCCGGATCGGCTGCCGACCCGGGACGCTTCGGGCCCGCCGTGTATCACTCCCTGGACCGAAAGGTGTGCAACACCCTCAACACGTGCTGCGTGCCCCGCGAGCGGGCCGCCGAGCTGATCCCCGTGTTCCTCGAAGCGCTCGAACGCGCCGCCGACCGGCGGACCACGAACCCGAAGCTCCACGTCACGCCGGCGGCCCGCACCTTCGTGCCCGAGGCGTGGTTCGACGAGGAGGTGGCGATCGCCCGGGCCGACGGCGAGCACCGCGAGCCCCGGGCCGAGCCGATCGAGGTGTCGGACCTCGGTGTCGAGTGGGAGTGGGAGGACAGCCCCGAGGTGACCCTCCACGTCGTCGACGACGTCGACGACGCGGTGGCGCTGTTCAACCGGCTGAGCCCGCGGTTCGGAGCCTCACTCGTCTCCGACGACGAGCGTGAGCAGAGCCGCTTCTTCCAGCGGATCGATGCCCCCTTCGTCGGCACGGGCTTCACCCGCTGGGTCGACGGTCAATACGCCCTGGGCAAGCCCGAGCTCGGCCTCTCGAACTGGGAGCACGGCCGTCTGTTCGGCCGCTCCGGGATCCTGTCGGGCGACTCGGCGTTCTCGCTGCGCCTGCGGGTCACCCAGGACGACCCCGACGTCGGCCGCTAGACGGCGACGGCCGCTAGACGGCGACGGCCGCTAGACGGCGCCGGCCGCTGGGCGGCCGATCACTCGGCCGGGCGCAGCAGGTAGTCGTCCGCTTCGTCGCTCCACTCCATCTCGACGATGCCGCGAGCCACGGCCGCGCGCGAGAACTGGAGGAAGCCCCGGAAGCCGAACGTCTTCTCGGAGAACCCCTGATCCGCCTTGCGCATCCGATCCTTCATGCCCGACAACGGGACCGGAAGGCCGTGACCGGCCTCCGCGACGATCTGGGCAAGGAGCCGGAAGGCTGCATCCTCCGCGCCGCCGTCGGAGGGGAAGGTGACCTCGGGGTCACCTCGCGCCGGGCCCTCCGTCAATTCCACGACCCCGTGCTCGGCGAGCGACGACATCATCTCGCCGAAGCCCCTGAAGCCGTAGTCCGCCTCCGAGAAGGTCGGGTCCTTGCGCAGCAGCGCTCGCTTGAGGCTCGACGCCAGCACCACCCCGTCAGAGGACCGCTGCAGACCGGAGAGGGTCTGCGTGACGAGCCGCTCGAGCTCCTCGCCGGGGGACGTCGTCTCCTTGGGGGCCTCGTCGGGCTTGTCCTGCTTGGTCTTCGCCGAGGCCTTCCGGCGCCGGGAGCGGCGTTCGCCCTGCTCGGCGAGATCGACGCCCTCGAGGTTCTCGTAGAACAGGAACTCGTCGCAGGCCGGGGGCAGCAGTGCCGAGGTGGAGGCCCGGAGGCCGATGCCGATCACCTGCTTGTCGAGCTCCCGAAGCTTGTGCACCAGCGGCGTGAAGTCGCTGTCACCCGACACGATGACGAAGGTGGTGATGTAGTCGCGCTCGAAGGAGAGCTCGATGGCGTCGACGGCCATCGTGATGTCGGCGGCGTTCTTGCGGCTGGCGCCGAGGCGCTGGGGGATCTCGATCATCTCGACGTGGTGCTCGAAGAGCATGCGGCGGGCTTCCTCGTACATGACCCAGTCGGCGTAGGCCCGCCGGACCACGACGCGGCCCCTCTCGGCGAGGGCGTCGGCGATCGGCTTCAGCGTGAAGACGTGTCCTCCGAGATCCTCGCGAGCGCCGATGGCCAGGTTGTCGAAGTCGATGAAGAGGGCGATGCGGGCTTCGGGAGATTCCATACCGTCAGGGTAGGCACGCTTGCCGCCCTTTCACGCGACTGGCAGGCTGCAGCGTTCATGCATGATGCCACCGTCAAGCGGCTCTCCCGTCTCCACACCGTGCTGTTCCGGCTGACGCGCGGCGTGATCGGCCGCCGGCTGGCCCACAACGACATGCTCCTGCTGACGACGGTCGGCCGGCGGACCGGCGAGCCGCACACCGTTCCGCTCCTGTACCTCGAAGACGGAGAACGTCTGGTGGTGGTCGCCTCCTATGGCGGGCGGCCCGATCACCCCGAGTGGTATCACAACCTCGTGGCGGATCCCGAGGTGGGCGTCGAGATCGCGGGCCGGGGGAAGGAGGCCCGCACCGCCCGGACGACAACGCCCGAGGAACGTGCGGCCTGGTGGCCCCGCATCGTCGAGGCCTACGACGGGTACGCCGAATACCAGTCGCGCACCGACCGGGTGATCCCGGTGGTGATCCTGCGGGCCGATCGCTAGCCGGGGCCCGCCCGGCCGACCTTCCAGTAGCCGCGCACCGTGGTCCGGGACCGTTCGATACCGCGCTCGGCGAGGTGCTTGCGGATCCGCTGGACACCTGCCGCCTCGCCGGCCGCCCAGACCCGGGAGCCCTCTCCCAGCGGTTCGGCGGCCAGCGCGGAAAGCAGTGTGGCGCCGGGAGGATCACCTTCGGGCCGGTCGTGCCACGTGACCGATGCATTCGGATGGCCGGGGAGCTCGATCCTCGCAGCATGGCGAGCGACCTCGATGTGGGCGACGACCGTCGTCCGGGCGGGGACCACCTCGAGGAGTTGGGCGATGGCGGGGACGGCGCTCTCATCCCCGAGGAGCACGAGGGGGTCGGCGTCGGGGTCCACCGCGTACCCCCTGCCCGGACCCGACACGGCGGCGGAATCACCCGGGCGCACCCCCATCGCCCATCCCGACACACCCTCCTCTCCGTGGAGGACGATGTCGAGGTCGAGCTCCACGGGGCCCGCTCGCAGGTACCGCGGCGTGAAGGTGCGAATGAGCGGCCGCCTGCCGTCGGGCAGCAGGAACTCGTTGCCGTTCCACTGCGGCATCACCGGTTCGGCGCCGCCGGTGGACGGAACGAGCAACCGCACACTCGCCGCAGGCTCGTCGATCGCCAGACCATCCAGGTCGTCGCCGACGAACGTGATGCGGCGCAGGTGCGGACCGAGGTCCGTGATCCGGTCGACGATCACCCGCCGGAACGCCGGCGGCTCCCGGCGCAGGGCCTTGATCCGATCGGTGCGGTCAGTCATGTGGACGATCTTGGCGTGAGCAGGTGGCTACCCGACACACTCGGGATCGGCCGGCGGCCAGGGCATGCCCCGTTCGAGGAGGTCGTAGCAGCCGCCGGACACGACGAAGATCACCCCGACGAGCGAACGCCCGGTGCCGGTGTTGCCGAGACTGCCGACCTCGCCCTCGACGTCGACCGCCGAAGAACACTCGGGATACGACGTCGGCCAAGGTTCACCAGGGTCCAGAACGGCGGCACAGTCGGGTCCCGTGAGGAACTGCACCTCGACGCGGTGGGTCGGGTCGACGATCTGGAGACCGAACAGCGACAGCCCGCCGGGGGCCCGCAGGGCGTGCACCACCGGCGTCCCATCCTCGGGGATGACGATCGGTGGGGTGTCGTCGTAGACGACGCTCTCGGTGCTGGGCCGAAGCGCCAGCGCGATGACGCCCCCGAGCAGGAGCACGAGCACGACCGTCCCCCCGGTTCCGATCGGCGGCTTGCGAGTCATGCCGTCACGGTACTCCGAGCAGGTGCCCGCAGCCTTCGTGGCGCGCAGCGAGCCTCCATGAGGTCTCGGCCCCCGACCCACCGCCCGGATCGGCCACGGCGGCCACCGCCAATCGGTAGCTTCATGGACGGGAGGAGCGAGGAGATTCGACATGACCGACACACGCAGGAAGCCAGGACGACTTCCCCCCAAGTGGTTCAGGAGGGCGGCCTGGCGGGTCCATCGGGGCCTCTACCGGGCGACCGGCGGCCGCATCGGGCTCTGGCGCCCGAAGCCGGGAGGATGGGGCGCCCTCCGCCTCACCGCGGTCGGGCGCAGGAGTGGCGAGGAGCGCAGCGTCATGCTCGGGTACTTCGAGGACGGCCCGGACTACGTCACCCTGGCGATGAACGGCTGGATGGAGGGCGAGCCGGCGTGGTGGCTCAACCTGCAGGCCAACCCCGAGGCCATCATCGTGGTCAAGGGTGAGGAGCCCCGGCGGATCCGGGCCCGGGCCGCCGAGGGCGAGGAACGGGACCGCCTCTGGGACCGCTGGGGAGAGATCGACAAGGATCTCGACGGATGGGCTTCACTGCGATCCACGGAGGCCGCGGTCGTCGTCCTCGAGGTCCCCGCCGACGAGTAGCGCCGGGGTCGGCCACCGATGCGCCGTCGAACGCCGGGGCAGCACCGGTCGGCTCAGAGCCGTCGACCTCGGTGATCGGAGCCGAGAGCTCGTCGGGTCCACCGAACCGGGCCGGGATTCGCCGGAGGGTCGCGGTCACCCCATGCGCTTCGCGGCCGCCCACTCGAGGAATCGGTCCGCCGGCCAGGTGTTGACGATCCGATCCTTCGGGACCCAGCCGCGCTGCGCCTGCAGGACACCCCACCGGCTGTTGGCGAGCTCGGCCACCTCGTGGGCATCGGTCGAGATGGCGAACAGGACGTCCTCGCGCTCGCGGGCGAGGCGGAGGACCTCGGCGGGCGCATCGAGCCGATCGAGATGGGAGTTGATCTCCAAGGCACACCCCGTTCGGGCGGCCGCGTCGAGCACCGCCCCGATGTCGAGCTCGATGCCGGGACGCCTGCCGATCATGCGGCCGGTGAGGTGCCCGATCACGTTGACGGCCGGGTTCTCCATGGCTGCGATCACCCGGGCGGTCTCCGTCGCGGCATCGAGATCGAAGTGGCTGTGGACACTCGCGACCCCGAAGTCGAACCCGGCGAGGAACCCGGCGTCGTAGTCGATGGTGCCCTCGGGGCCGATGTTCAGCTCGACCCCGTGGAGGATCTCGAGGTCGTAGCGCTCGCGCAGGGCCTCGATGACCGATCGCTGGCCCAGCATCCGCTCCCGTGACAGGCCGTTGATGGCCAGGTCCTCGCCGTGATCGGTGATGGCGACGTAGGCGTACCCGCGCTCGACGCACGCGTCGAGCATCGCCGTGATCGAGTCCCGCCCGTCACCGGACTCGTCGGTGTGGACGTGGAGGTCGCCCCGCAGATCCCCCTCGGCTGCGAAGGCCCGAAGCGCATCGTCGGCCGCCAGCTCGAACTCGCCGGCGTCCTCGCGGATCGTCGGAGGGACCCACGCCAGGCCGAGCGCCCCGTAGACCTCCTCCTCGGTCTCCGAGGCGATCACCTCGCCGGTCCCGGCATCGCTCAGTGCATACTCGTTCAGCGTCCATCCGCGATCGATGGCCATCTGCCGCAGCACGATGTTGTGGGCCTTCGAGCCGGTGAAGTAGATGGCGGCCGCGCCGAACTGATGCGGCTCGACGACGCGGAGGTCGATCTGCAGCCCGCTCGACGAGATGATCGCCGACTTGCGGCCGCCGAAGGCGACCACCTCCCGGACCACCGGCAGGTGCACGAAACGATCCATGACCGTGTCGGCGTCTCCGGAGGTCACGGCGATGATGTCGATGTCGCCGATCGTCTCGCGGAACCTGCGCAGGCTTCCCATGTACTCGACACGCTCGACCCCATCGACCTGGCGCAGGGCGGCGAGGACGTCGCGGGCCGTGCGCATGGCCTCGATGACGGGGGTACGGCGGTCCTTGCCGCCGATCCCGAGACGCTCGATGGACCGCCGGATGTTCTCCTCGGTCCTGGCTCCGAGCCCGGGGATGTCGCGGAGCTTCTCCGCGTCGAGGGCCGCCTTCAGGTCCTCGACCGTCTCGACGCCCAGCTGCTCCCGCACGGCGAGCGCCGTCTTCGGGCCGACGCCGGGGATCCTGGTGATCTCGACGAACGCCGGCGGGTACCGCTCTCGCAGCGCTTCCAGCTTGGCGATCGACCCCGAATCGGCGAGCTCGCGGATCTTCTTGGCGGTGCTCGACCCGATCCCGCCGACCTTCGTCAGCGCCGACTGGCTCAGCTCCGCCACGGGCTCCGTCGCCGTCTCGACCGCCCTTGCGGCCTTCTCGTACGCCCGCACCCGGAACGACTGCGGGGACCCGTCCTCGAGCGTCGTCAGCCGAGCGAGCTCGTAGAGAAGGGTGGCGATATCGCCGTTGCCGATCACCTCGCCAGAATACGTTCGCGTGATGGTCAGTCGCCTGGTCGCCGCCGCCGTGCTCACCGCCGCCGTGGTCGCCGGTCTCACCGGCCTCGGCGGCGAAGCCCTGCCCTGTGTCGCGCTCGGCGTCTGCGACGGTGACCCGGTCCGAGCGGGGACGATCGCCCAGCCGGCCGCGGCATGGTCGGCGCTCGGCCTCGGAGTGGCGGCCCTCTGGCTCGTCGGACGCGGAGCGCCGCGGGACCGCCTGATCGGCTGGGCGCTCGCCCTCTCGTCCATCGGCGCCCTCTGGTACCACGCCTCGCTGACGGAGTGGGCCGGTTGGGTCGATGCCGCCGGAGTCTCCGCCGTGGCGACGGCGTTCGCCATCCGGGAGACGGTGGCCGACGAGCACCTCGTTCCGTTCTCCGTCACCGGCGCACTGGCGGTCGCTCTGGGCGCGATCTCGGGGCTGGCGCCCGTCTTGACGCTGGTCGCCGGAACGGTCGCCACCGTGTTCGTGATCGGCCGTATCGGCGCGCGCGATCGACGCCTGCTCGTGATCGGCGCCGCCCTCCTCGCCGTGGGCGGGGCGGTCTGGGTCACCGGACCTCACGCCC
>DATHYU010000306.1:0-4354 GCA_035458965.1 Acidimicrobiia bacterium
TGTCCGATCGCTGGGATCGCTCCGACATCATCGCCTCCGACGAGGAGGCGCGGCGATACACGACGCTCGAGGTCGCGAAGGGGCTCGAGTTGATGCACCGAGCCTCCGGAGTCCGGGGAACGGTGGTCTCCTTCACGGAGCGGTCCCGCCTCGTGCTCGAGGATCCGGTGGGCGGCCGCCACGAGTTCACCCCCTTCGACGGCGCCTTCGCCCATCGCGGCACACCGGTCGCCCTGCGGGCCGGGAGCTCGTTCTCGACCGATCGCCCGACGCGATTCACGGCATCGGGATCCGTCGACCCCGGGCGGGCCCGCGCCCGGGTGGCGGCGACGAGCCGCATCTGGGTGGAAGGCATCCACGATGCCGAGCTCCTCGAGAAGATCTGGGGCGACGACCTGCGAGCCGAGGGCGTCGTGGTGGAGCCCACCCACGGGGCGGACGACCTCGAGTCGCTCGTGCGCACGTTCGATCCCGGCCCGCGCCGACGCCTGGGCATACTCCTCGACCACCTGGTCGACGGATCCAAGGAGTCCCGGATCGCTGCTCGCATCGCCGGCCCCCACGTCCTCGTCCGGGGGCATCCGTACGTCGACGTCTGGCAGGCGATCCGGCCCGATGTCCTGGGCATCGCCGCCTGGCCGACCGTGCCGATGGGCACCCCGTGGAAGGAAGGGGTCGTCGCGTCCCTGGGGTTCTCGGACGAGCCGGGCGCCTTCTGGCGCTCGGCGCTCGAAGGGGTCACGAGCTACCGCGACGTCGAGACGCCGCTCATCACCGCCGTCGAGACCCTGCTCGACTTCGTGACCGGCCACTGACGGGGGAACGTCGCCGTCGGCCTAGATTCACGGCATGGCCGACGTCTCTCTCCGCGAGATCACGAAGGAGACGGCGGGGGCGATCATGCGCCTGGAGGTCGCCGAGCCCCAGCGAGGCTTCGTCGCCCCCAACAGCGTGTCGATCGCCCAGGCCCATTTCGAGCCGAAGGCGTGGTTCCGCGCCGTCTACGCCGGCGAGGAGCCCGTGGGCTTCGTGATGACCTACGAGGACCCCGACGAGCCGGAGTATTTCCTCTGGCGGTTCATGATCGACCATCGCCACCAGGGCAACGGCTACGGTCGCCGAGCCCTCGAGCTCCTCGTCGACCGGCTCCGCGTACTCCCGAACGCCGGCCGCCTCCTCACCTCGTACGTCCCCGGCGAGGGGTCCCCGGGCCCCTTCTACCATCGCATGGGGTTCGCCGACACCGGCGAGGAGGACGGCGGCGAGGTGATCACGGCCCTCCCTCTTGACACGCCGCCACACATGACATCATAATGATGTCATATCGATGTCAGGAGTGGTGATGGAGCGAGACACCCAATCGATGCGGCCCTTCTTCGTGGTCTGGGTCGGCCAACTCGTCTCCGTCGTCGGGACCGGCCTCACCGCGTTCGGGCTCATCGTGTGGACCTACCTCGAGACCGGGTCGGTGACGGCGCTCGCCTTCGTCTCGCTCCTGACCGCGCTCCCGGCGACCGTTCTGTCCCCCGTCGCCGGCGCCTACGTCGACCGCTGGGACCGCCGCATCACGATGCTCGTCGCGGACGTCGCAGCCGGGCTCGCCACGCTGGTGGTGGCGATTCTCTTCTTCAGCGACTCGCTCGCCCTCTGGCACGTCTACCTGCTCAGCGGCATCGGCAGCGTCGCCAACGCCTTCCAGCAGCCCGCCTGGTTGGCGACCATCCCCCTGATCGTGCCGAAGGAGCACCTCGGCAGGGCGAACGGCCTCGTCCAGACCAACGAGGCGCTCTCGATGATCGCCGCCCCGGCCATCGCCGGCGCGCTGCTGGCCACCGTGGGCCTCGGCGGCATCCTCATCGCCGACGGCGTGACCTTCGCCATCGGCGTGCTGACCCTCGCGTCCGTGCGCTTTCCGACCCACGAGCGCACCGACGTCGCCGACTCGGGCCGGGTGCTCGACGACGTTCGGGTCGGATGGCGGTACCTGAGGGCCCGCACCGGGCTCTTCTACCTGCTGTTCGTCTACGCCGGCGTCAACTTCGTCCTGGCCTTCGCCAACGTGCTCTTCGTGCCCATGGTGCTGGCCTTCGCCTCGGAGAGCGCGGCCGGCACCCTGATGACGGTGGCCGGCTTCGGCATGCTCGTCGGCAGCGTCGTCGTCGGCGCCTGGGGCGGGCCCAAGCGCCTCGTCCGCGGCACGATGACGGGGATCGCGCTCGCAGGCCTCACCGTGGCCCTCGCCGGGCTCCGGCCGTCGCTGCCCCTCATCGGCGTCGGCGTCTTCCTGCTCATGCTCGGCATCCCGGTCGTGAACGTAGCGAGCCAGACGCTGTGGCAGCGCAAGGTGGCGCCGGGGGTGCAGGGGCGGGTGTTCGCCCTCCGCCGCACCTTCGCCCAGATCGCCGCCCCACTCGCCATCGTCCTCACGGGCCCCCTCGCCGACGGGGTCTTCGAGCCGCTGCTCGCCGAAGGCGGCGCGTTGGCAGGATCCGTCGGATCGATCATCGGGACGGGCGACGGACGCGGCATCGGCTTCATGATCGTGCTGATCGGCCTCGCCACGACCCTGCTCGGGGTCCTGGGGTACGCCCACCCGCGGATCCGACACGCCGAGTCGGAGCTCGCCGACGAGCTCCCCGAAGGGGCCCCGGTGGCATCGGTCGTCCCGATCGCCGAGCCCCTCCCCGACCCCGCGGTGTAGACGACCGGTGCGGCCCGATACCGTGGCGGCGATGGACGACCGCCCCGATCGACCGCTGCGCCCCTGGGAGATGGAGCCCGATCGCCAGCCGTTCTTCCGACGCGCGGCCGTGCGCTACGTCGTCACGGCGATCGCCGTGGGATCGTTCCTCGTGCTGACGATCGTCTCGAGCTGCGGGCCGCGCCGCACCATCCCGATCGAACCCCCGACGACCACCACCACCGGCGTCACCGCGTAGGACCGTCGGGAGGCTCGAGCCCGGCCACCCGGCATGCCCACGGCAGCGCCGTCGCCAGCTGGGCTCGTTGCACCATGCGGATCTTTCCGGCACCCCATCGGAACGGAGCCAGCCCGGCGCGCGACGCGAACGATCCCGCGACGAACACGGCGAGCGCCGGGTCACCGTCGAACAGGTCGTCCGGCGCCGGTCCCCCTTCGGCATGCAGCGACGTGAGCCAGAAGGCGATGTCGACGTCTGGATTCCCCCTGGCCGCCAGACCCCAGTCGACGAACACCACCCGGTCCCCGATGAAGCAGAGGTTGTCGCTTCGCACGTCGAGGTGCAGCAGCGCGTCACCGGCCAACGGAGCGCGCGCCGAGACGGCGACGAGCTCATCGAGATTCCGCTCGAGCCAGCCGGACGTGACGAGCCCGAGCCCGAGCAACGGAGCCGGATCCTCCGCCACGACCGTCCAGCCGTCCAGACGCGGCCGCAATCCCTCGGCGTCCTCCAGGTGGTCGGGAGCCGGGGAGGCATGGACCCGCTGCAGTGTCTGGAGCACCCGCTCGGGGTCGCCCGGTCTCCACGGCGGCGGCCAGAACGATCCGGTCAGGTCCTCCAGCACGAGCAGCGGCTTGAGCGGATGGTCGTCGAATCCGTCGAACCCGGCTCCGTAGTCGTCGTCGAGCTCGGCGAGGATCGCGGCCTCGGCGCGAATCAGGCGCCGGGAGGTCGCGTCGTCGGCGACCTTCACGAACCGGGTGCTCCCGTCCTCCAGGATGACCACCCATCGCTCCGCCAGGGTGAAGCCCCCCGCCGGTGCGCACTTCGTCGTGATGACCCGCCGCTCCACGACGGCCTCGATGCGCGCCCGAAGGCGCTTGCCGACTCCGGCCGCGCTGTACCGCCTCACCATCGGGACGCTACTGCCCGTCGCCGGCGAGCGGATCATCGCCTTCTCGATAGGAGTCGTGCGCGGCCACCGCCCACGACAGACCCTCGACCGGGTCGTGGGCGGCGACGTGGCACCGCCATCCGGCCGCAAGGTCCACCGGCTCCCAGACGAACCACTCGATGTCCCCCAGCGCCTCTCCGAGGTCGTCGGCGTCCACCGGCCACTCGAAGCCGGCGATGAGCGACGCCGCCCACCAGGCGGCGAATCGGCCGGCCGGCGAGCCCCGCCTCCGGCCATACGCGCCGCCGCTCGCCCCGGCCCACGCCATGGTCGCCAGCGCCTGCCGTGCGTCGATGCGTGCGATGGCCACCGGACCGTCGGCGAGCGCGGCGACGGCCGACCCGGCATCGCCCTCGACCGCGACCGCCGCCGACGAACCGTTCGACTGCTCCGCCCAGACCCTGCCGAGGTCGACGAGCGCCTCGACGGTGTCGTCGTCGTCGATCGCGAGACCGGGCTGCGCATCCGTCGTGGCCGC
>DATHYU010000307.1:0-7994 GCA_035458965.1 Acidimicrobiia bacterium
CGGATCCAGACACCGCCTTCGTACTGCTCGTCGAAGCGCTCCCTGGCACGCTTGCCGAGCCAGCGGCGTCGGTCCGGGTCTGAGGCCAATTCCACGGTGGCGGCCGCGAGAGCCGGTGGGTCGGCGACGGGGACCATGATCCCGGTCTCGGCGTCGACGACCTCCGGAACCCCGCCCACCTTCGTCCCGATCGACGGAATCCCGGCCGCGGCTGCCTGGACGAGCGCGGTGGGGAGCGCATCGGCGTGGGTGGGGTGCACCACGAAGTCCGCAGCCGCGAGCAGATCGGGGATGTCCGATCGGAAGCCGGCAAACCGGACCCGGTCAGCGAGGGCGGCAGCATCGACCGTCTCGCGGAGCCGCGCCTCTTCCGATCCGGACCCGGCGAGCACGAAGGTGACCGGCACCTCGGACGCGATGAGCCCGGCGGCGGCGATGAGGTCCTCGTGACCCTTTCCGGGCCGCATCAGGGCGACCATCGGGACGAGGAGACCGTCGTCGCCCACGCCGAACTCGGCGCGCAGAGCAACCCGGCGCTCCTCGGAGATCGGCTCCGGCGCCGGCACGCCGTTCCGAACGACGACGACCCGTTCGGCGGCCACGAACGGGAATGTCTCCAGATACCACCGGCGGACGGCCTCCGAGACGGCGATCGTGCAAAGGGCGCTCCGCTCTCTCACACGCGCTCCGGCGTCCCGCTTCATCCGGGCGGCGGGGCCGACGGCGTCTTCGATCACGTGCAGGGTCGAGACATGGGCGATGTCGAGGCCCCGCACGGCGTGCGCGCCGAGCAGGTCTGCGTGCTTGAGATGGGTGTGCAAGACATCGGGACCGATGTCTTGCACGATCGAACGGAGCCTTCGGCGGCCGCGCAGGTCCCACCGCGACGACAGATCGAGCGAGTGGACGGGGACGCCCAGCTCGGCGAGCACCCTTGGGTACGGGTGATCGCCAAACGGCATCAGGCTGATCACGCTGAGTTCGATGCCGACGTCGGGCGCGAGCCGCGCCGCATCCACGAGCAGCTTCTCGGCCCCGCCGGGACCGAGCTCATGGATGACGTGGCAGACGCGCGCCACCTCCGGCGCCCGATGTTCGTTCACATCGCCATCATCGGCAGGTGTTCCCCGGGGCTGAAGCGGGCCTCTCCTAACCGCGGCCCCCCGCCTACGCTCACCCGGTGAAGATCCTTGTCGCCGGTGCCACCGGGTACATCGGAAGCCGGCTCATCCCCCGACTGCTCGGTGCGGGCCACGACGTCCGGTGCATGGCCCGCCAGCCGGGCAAGCTCGCCGATCGTCCGTGGAGCAAGGCGGTCGAGATCGTCACCGCCGACGTGCTCGATCCCCAGTCGGTCAAGAGGGCCGCCGCCGGGTGTGACGCGGCGTTCTACCTCGTCCACGCCATGGGCGAGGGGCAAGGGTTCGAGGAGATCGACCGTGAGGGCGCTGCGAACTTCCGCGACGCCGCCGACGACGCCGGTCTCACTCGCGTCGTCTACCTGGGAGGCCTGGGGCCGGACGACGCCCCCCTGTCCAAGCACCTCGACAGCCGTCACGAGGTCGGTCGGATCCTCGCCTCGGGTGCCACCCCCGTGACCGAGCTTCGCGCGGCGGTGATCATCGGCTCGGGATCGCTGTCGTTCGAGATGCTGCGGTATCTCACCGAGGTGTTGCCGGTGATGACCACGCCGCGATGGCTGCGGACCCGCTGCCAGCCGGTGGCCGTGCGCGACGTCCTCGAAGCCCTCGTGCAGTCGGTCGAGAACGAGGGCCCGGAGAGCGGCATCCTGGAGCTCGGCGGTCCCGACGTCCTCACGTACCAGCAGATGATGCAGATCTACGCGGACGAGGCAGGACTGCGCAGGCGCGTCTTCATTCGTGTCCCCTTCCTCTCCCTCGGGCTCTCCTCGCTGTGGGTAGGCCTCGTCACGCCGCTTCCGGTGACCGTGGCCCGACCACTGGTCGAGTCCCTCCGCCACGAAGTCGTCGTCGGAGACCGACCAGCGACCGACGAGTTCACTCTCGAAGGCCTCTCGTATCGGGAGGCGGTCCGTCTCGCGCTCGCCAAGCCACCCGAACACGTCGAGTCGCGATGGAGCGACGCCGGATCGCTCCCTGCCCTCCCGGCGCCGGGGGACCCCGAGTGGAGCGGCGGAACGGTGTTCGAGGACGTGCGGATCGTCCCCACCGATGCCAGGCCCTGCCACGTGTTCTGGGCGGTCAGTCGCATAGGCGGCGATGTTGGGTATTACGGGCTGAATTGGGCCTGGCGCCTCCGCGGCGTGCTCGATCGCCTCATCGGCGGTGCCGGGCACCGGCGAGGCCGCCGGCATCCCGAGGAACTCCGCCAGGGCGACGCATTGGACTTCTGGCGCGTCGAGGCGGTCGATCGGGAGCGCATGCTGAGGCTACGCGCCGAGATGCGGCTTCCGGGAGTGGCGTGGCTCGAGTGGGAGATCATCCCCACCGAGGAAGGCGCCGACCTCATCCAGACCGCCCGCTTCCGGCCGCGGGGCCTCTTCGGAAGGCTCTACTGGTACCTGCTCTTCCCCTTCCACAGGTACATCTTCCCCCGCATGGCCTATCGGATCGCCGCCACGTCGGAGGAACGCGGCTACACGTGTCCGTGACCCTGCTCGCCCAGGCGAGCCTGGGCGAGGTGCTGACCACCAACGCCGTCGTTGTGGCGGCCTCCATGGTGGGCCTCTGGGTCCTGAGCCTGGCGCTCCGGGACGCGAGCATCGTGGACATCTTCTGGGGCGCCGGCTTCGTCGTGGTCGCCTGGGTTTCGCACGTCACGGGCGACGGGCCCGAGGCGCGGACCCTGCTCCTCGCGATCCTCGTCTCGGTGTGGGGCCTGCGACTCGCCGGCTATCTCGCATGGAGGAACGTCGGCAAGGGGGAGGACTTCCGCTATCGGGCGATGCGCAAACGGCACGGCTCGACCTGGTGGATCCGGTCACTGGCCGTCGTCTTCGTGCTCCAGGGCCTTCTCATGTGGATCGTGTCGCTCCCGGTGCAGGCGGCCGCCGTTCCGTCGGAGCCGGCCGCGCTGTCCCTGCTCACCTGGCCGGGCATCGCCATCTACGCGGTCGGGCTCTTCTTCGAGACGGTGGGCGACGTCCAGCTCGCCCGCTTCAAGGCGGACCCCGGCAACGCCGGAGCCGTCATGAACCGAGGTCTCTGGCGGTACACGCGCCATCCCAACTACTTCGGCGACTTCATGGTGTGGTGGGGCCTGTACGTCGTCGCGCTCGGCGCGGCGGGGACGTGGTGGACCATCATCGGGCCGGTCGTCATGTCGACGCTGCTCATGCGTGTGAGCGGGAAGGCGCTGCTCGAGAAGTCGCTGTCGAAGCGCCGGGAGGGCTACGCCGAGTACGTCGCCACGACGAATGGGTTCTTCCCCGGCCCACCGAAGAGGCTCGAGCGCTAAGGCCTTCGCTCCAGCATCCGGCCGTCCACCGACCTGAAGCCGCGATGGCGGAAGAAGTCCCTGCCGTCGTCGTCCTCGGCACGGGCGACGATGCGCTTCGCGTTGATCCGCCGGGCATGCTGGAGCGAAGCCTTCAGAAGCAGCGACCCGACCCCCGTGTGCGCCGCCAACGGGTGCACCAGGATCTCGGCGACCTCAATCGTCGCGTTCGGACGGGACTCGAGGGCGGCGACGCCCACGATCGCTCCCGCAGCGCGCACGACCAGCACGGGCGTGGCTTCGCCGCACAGGCGCTCCTCGAGATGCTCCACGGACGCGATGTGGTGGACCCACTCGTCGGTGAACGACTTGAAGGCCTCGGCATCGTGGTCGACCGCACTCCAGGCGGCCCAGAGGAAGGCCGCCACCTCGGCGCAATCGTCCACGCCGGCTTGCGACACCCGATAGTCGGGTGCGATGACGCGTCCCACACATATCCACTATCCGAACAGCCAATGGGAAGCCAGGGCCGAAAGGCCCTAGCGGATGGGACCCACCTGACCGGCTGGTCAGGAGGCGGGTCCGAGCATCGATCGGGGGTCACCGCAGGGGCCCGCAGGTCATGGGAGCGGTCGTGGCGAGGAGGGCGGGGGCGACACTTCGGCACTACCGTCGCCGTCATGGCGTACGTCGACAAGATCTCGCACGAGGAGTCCACCGGCCTCCTCAGGCGCGTGTTCGATCGGCGTGTCGCCGGAGCAGGACGCCTCTGGCAGATCGTCCAGATCCAGGGTCAGAACCCCGAGAGCCTGCGCGAGAGCATGCGGATGTACGGCGCCGTGATGTTCGGCGAATCACCCCTCAGTCGGGCCCAACGGGAGATGATCGCCGTCGTCACATCGGCTGCCAACGAATGCGAGTACTGAATCCGCGCGCATCTGCACGACCTCCGGGCCGAGGTCGACGATCAGGAGATGGTGGACCGCTTCGCCCGTGACTGGCGGACGGCCGGACTGGACCCGGCGACGATGGCGCTGCTGTCCTACGCCGATCGGCTGACTCGCGACCCCGGAGCGATGGGGCAGGCCGATGTCGATGCCCTGCGAGCAGTGGGGTGGGACGATCGGGCGATCACGGATGCCGCCCAGGTGTGCTCCTACTTCAACTACATCAACCGCATCGCCGACGGCCTCGGGGTCGACCCCGAGGAGTGGCTCGACGAGGCGGGGAGGCCGCGATGATCTTCGAGGAACGCCAGCGGTTCCGACAGTGGTGGGCCTGGGTCGCGATCGTGCTGCCGGCGGTGGTCGCCTGGCTGCTGTTCGTCCAGCAGATCGTCGGCGGTACCCCGGTCGGTGACAACCCGGCTCCCGACTGGTTCGTCTGGCTGTTCACGGGGGTGATGGGCGTCGGCTTCCCGCTGTGGTTCGCCGTCCTCACGCTCGAGACCACGGTCGACGGCGACGGCATCCACGTCAGGTTCCGCAACGGCATCGGCCGCAAGGACGTCGCGTTCGACCAGATCGCCGACGTGGAGGCCCGGGACTACCGGCCGATCCTGGAGTTCGGAGGCTGGGGACTGCGATGGGGCCGCCATCAGCGAAGGGCGTTCAGTGCGTCGGGCAGTCGAGGTGTCGAGTTGACCCTCGGCGACGGGCGGTCGGTTCTCATCGGCTCGCAGCGAGCGGATGAGTTGGCCGGCGTGATCCGAGACCGCCTCTGACGCCGACCCGTCTCGCGTGACGTCAGCGCTTGCCGAAGAGGCGCTCGTGGATCTCCTTGCAGGTGGGGCAGAGCGGATACTTGGACGGATCCCGGTTGGGGATCCACTTCTTCCCGCAGAGCGCCACCGCCGGAACACCCTCGACGTTCGCCCGCACGATGTCTGATTTCCGGACGTAATGCGCGAATCGATCGTGGTCGCCGTCGTCGGTGATCGTCGGCTCGGTGCGCGTGTCGGTGTCGGTGCGGGTTGCCATCGACGCCGATGGTGTCAGGGGACCATCGCAGCGACAAGGTCGCATCGAGCACGGATTTCGCGCTCTGGGACTGCAACAGCCCTGCAACGGGGGAGGCAGCGGGTGGCCACGTCGAGCGTATCCGTCGCCCGTCACACCCACAGCCCGCTACCGCCTGTACCGTTCTTGTATGCGCGCGTCCAACCGGGTCCGTCTCGGCAAGATGACGCACCCCGTTCGCGGGTTCCTGCACGGATCGGCAGGCGTCGTCAGCCTCATCGCGACCGCCCTCCTGGTGGGCCTGGCCACCACCGACGTCTCGGGTCGCATCGCGCTCCTGCTCTTCGGGCTCTCCCTGGTGGCGCTCTACACCACCTCGTCGCTGTATCACTCCGTGCCGTGGACCCGGGATTGGAAGCGGCGCATGCAGAAACTCGACCACCTGATGATCCATGTCCTCACTGCGGGCACGTACACGCCGATCGCCGTGATCGTGTTCGACGGGTGGCTCGAGGTCGTCACCCTCGTCGTGCAATGGGGCATCGTGGCCGTCGCCCTCGTGCACAAGCTCGTGGCCCAGAGGATGGGATCCGTCTCCGTCGCCCTGGCCACGACCCAGGGATGGCTGGCGCTGTTCCTGCTGTGGCCCCTCGCCCAACGGTTGCCCTGGACCGCCATCGTCGTGATCGCGTTCGGCGGGCTGCTCTACACGGTCGGCATGGTCTTCCTCGTGACCGGCTGGCCGAAGCTGTGGCCGCGGTCGTTCTCGTACCACGAGGTGTTCCACGTCCTCGTGATCCTCGCCTCGGGAGTGCACTTCTTCTTCATCGCCCGCTGGGTCTCGGGCTACGGCGGGGTCTGAGTCGCCGGCTCCTAGGGCGACGTGTACTCCACCGTGTCACACGGCGCACCTTCGGAGTCCTTCGTCACCACGGTGAACGACGACCCTGACGGGACGTTGTTCTCGAAGTCCACGATGATCTCGGGTCCGGTCGGCGAGAACACTCTGGGATTCTCGCCGGCGAAGGGGTCGTCGGCACGGAGCGTCGTGCGGGAGGTCTCCACCTCGATCGTCCACGTGCGCACACCGCCCGGGTGCTCCATGGTGATCTCCAGACCGATGCCGTCACCGAGCAGTGGCGACGCATCGTCGGCCAGGAGCACCAGGAGCCGCGCCTGGCGCGCTCGCACGAGGTGCGTGACGCCGGTGACATCGGCAGCGGCGGGGCAACTTCCGGCATCGCCCGTCGGGTCCTCGGCGCTTCCGAGCTCGATCACCGTCGGCGGCTCGAGCGGGATGATCGGCAGCAACTGGGCGCCGACGTTGGGAACCACGTCACCGGCCCAATCCGACGTGTTCGTCAGATCGAGCGTGTCGCCGGCGTTCTCGAACGTCGCGAACCGGTAGGCCGGGCTTCCCGGCAGTTCGCCCGCCGGGATCACGAGCAGCACGGCGTCCTCACGGACCATGAAGCGCGCCGCGGAAGGCTCATCGGCACCCTCAACCGTGAAGGTCCAGCCATCGGAGGGTCCGTAGGCGAGCAGGAACCGGCGATCCGTACCTATCGCGTAGTCCCGGGAGCCGACCGCACCCTCGGTGACGTTGTTCGACGCATCGCCGTCGTCGATGCCGACGAAGTAGAGGAACGAGCGGTCGGGCGATTCGAGCGGGATGGGAGCCAGGAGCGTGGCGCCGATCATCACGATGTCTCCCGCCGGAACGTCCGGGGCGGCATCCGTGCAGAAGGTGGTCGCGATCTCGCCCTCTCCGCAGGGATAGTCGCTGTTGTTGAACGCTGCGTCGGCCGCCTGCTGCGTCAGCGATGCGCGCAACCCACTCACCTTGACGACATCGGTCGAACCGCTCTGCGAGCCTCTCTCGGACCCGTTCGGGTGCAGTGCCTGCGCGCCGGTGCGTCGGACATTGAACAGGTCGAAGGCGTAGTCGACGGAGCCGGTCCATCCGAACGGGAGTCCGGCGAGCAGGTCGACGAAGTTCTGCAGCAGCCCGAAGGTCGCGGGATCCGAGTCGACGAGCTCCTGGAGCGCCCCGCCGAACGTCTGGGTCTCCTCGACCACAGACGACGACGTCGAAGACGACGACTCCGTGGATCCCTCGGTCGTGGAGGTCGTCGATGACGTCGAGGAGCTCGCGGCGACGCCGGAGGACGTCGTGGGTGCTGCCGAGGACGTGGTCGCCGCCGCCGTGGTGGTCGTGGAGGACCCACCTCCCATGAACACGAACAGGAAGACGACGACGACCGCTGCGATCGCCGCGGCGATCCCCCAGACCAAGCCAGGGATACCGCCTGTCGCCGCAGACACCGGCTCCGCGGACTCGGGCTCCTCGGACTCCGGCTCCTCGGACTCCGGCTCCTCGGACTCCGGCTCCCCGGACTCCGTCTCCTCGAAAGGATCCGAATCATCGGCCTCCGCCATCGACGCGTCCATCTGAGCCGCCCGCGCCGCCGCAGCCTCCGCCAACGCATCGAACGCATCCTCAGAACCCGCCGACCCGGCCTCCTCCGACCCGGCCGACTCGGGCTCCTCGGACTCGGGCTCCTCGGACTCCGGCTCCCCGGACTCCGTCTCCTCGAAAGGATCCGAATCATCGGCCTC
>DATHYU010000308.1:0-2375 GCA_035458965.1 Acidimicrobiia bacterium
GTGTCGGTGAGGTCTCCTTCGACGAAGACGTAGTCCGAGTCCCCACCCCCGCTCCCGTAGTACTGCTCGAGCTTGTCGAGGCTCTTGATGAAGTCGGTTCTCGAGGAGAAGAAGTCCTTGACCTCGAACCCCCGCTCGACCTGGGACGCCCCGACGAGGCCGAGGATCGCCAGGCCGGCCACGGCCGGAAGGGTGAAGACCCGCCATCTGGCGAGGAAGTGCACGACCGTGCCGGCCGCCCGGAATCCGTGGCCGGCGCCCTTCACCTCGTCCGTGAGCGGCCGGCCTGCCTCGGCGGCCCGCCGGTTGCGGCGACGGGTCAGGCGGTACGGGAGGTACACGAAGAGCCCGAGGAACACGACGAATGCAATCGATCCCACGGCCGGGAACACGATCGCCATGGTGACCGCCATGCCGCCGACGAACGCCGCGAACAGGAACCCGAGCTTCTGGGAGACGGTGCGCCAATGTGCCTGCTTCGCCGGGCGCGGGCCGAGCCTCTCCTCGATGGAGAGGAGGAGCTTGGGTGCGATCCAGCCGAGGACGGCGTAGGCGAGGACCAGGCCCACGGCGGCGGCGATGCCGAACTCCACGATTCCCTGGATGCCGGAGACGGTGTTCGAGAGGAACGCGGCCGCCGACGACAGGGCCGCCAGGAGGAGGGCGGCGAACACCGCGGTGATGCCGATCGGATAGGCCCGCTCTCGGTCGTGGCCCTGGACCTGCGCCTCGCGGGCGCGCCCACTGGCGTGGATGAAGAAGTCGACGCCGAAGGAGATCAAGGCGA
Source organism: Acidimicrobiia bacterium (assembly GCA_035458965.1). Taxonomy (GTDB): domain Bacteria; phylum Actinomycetota; class Acidimicrobiia; order Spongiisociales; family UBA11373; genus DATHYU01. Next base: position 788 of record DATHYU010000308.1, read on the forward strand.
TCGGGACGATCATGATGAGCAGCGGTGAGTTCGTCTTGAGCCCGATGAGCGCGTTGACCCCGCCGTAGGTCATCATCACGACGCCGAGCCCACCGGCCACGAGCATCGCCGCCCAGTACGACCGGAGCAGCGCTCCGGCGAGCAGGAGGATGAAGGCGACCGCAGCGAAGAGGTAGGGGCCCGCAGCCTCGCTCTGTTCCTGCGCGAGGAGACCCTGATCGATGGCGATTCCGATCGCGGTGACCGCCTGCTGGTCACCGCGCAGCGTCGCCTGGACGGTTCGCAGCCACCGCTCGGCGTCGAGGTTCGCCACCTCGCCGAAGCTGTCGACCTCCTGGCTCTCGTCGAACGTCGAGATGTCGTAGAGCACGTTGGCGAAGAACGCCGGTGACTTCCACACGACCACCGTCTCGCCGTCGATCGTGGTCGGCTCGCGCGTCGTCGACGTCGTCGACAGGAGGAATCGGAGGCTGCTCGTAGGCGAGTCGTCGGCGAGGAGTGCGCCGACCGCCCGCTTCACGTCCGCGTCGGACGCCGCCGCGAGACCCTGTGGGAGCGCGTCTTCGATCGCATCGGCGATGGAGAACATGCCGTCGACCTGAATGCCGAGCTCGCGGTCGAAGCCGCTGGCGAGATGCGCCTGGGTTTCGGGATCGTCGAGGAACCGCGCCTGGTTCTGCCTGAACTCGAGCAGCGCGTCGCGGGTCAGCACGTCGCTGCCGGCCACGTCTTCGACGATGAACGTCGCCGACCTGATCGACGAGCTCGAAGCGAAGACAGCGTCGACGTGATCGCGGGTGTCGTAGATCGCTCCCTTGGGATCGAACGACGGTTCGCCTTCGTCGGCGACGAGTGGTGCGAGAAGCGCGAGGGCAATGGCGAGGATGAGGGCCAGGCCGGCCGTGGCGCCAGCGTGGCGATTGATGAACTCGGCGAGAGCATTGCCTCTGGCTGCGACCGGGCGTTCCATGGGGCTCCTTCTCAGATACGCCCCGTCCCGTCGTCCACCCGTGTCGGGGAGATCGAATCGCTCTCGCGCCCAGGTCGGGGCTCCAATCGTTCGCCCATCGCGCCAGACGTCGGGAAGAAGCGGGTAGTGCCGTATGGCCCCATTCCGCACGATGGGGCATCGGTAGCCTGATCCCACGGTGGTCCGAACGGTGCCGCGCATCCCGGTCGAGGGGCTCGACGGTCTCACGCGCCTCGTCGGGGCTGCCTCCCGGCCCGTCGTCCTCGTCTTCGATGCGGACAACACCATCGTTCCTCGAGGCGTGCCGCCGGACGTCTTTCGTCGCACGGTGACCGACACCGTGGCCCGATTCGAGCACGACCCGCGCGTCGATCGCGTGATCGTCGTCACGAACGGCCCGGAACGGGGCGTTTGCGGGATGATCTCTCGGGGGAACAAGCCGTGGACGAGCCGGCGCCGCCTCGGAATCCTTGCCGACGACGCCGTCGTGGTGGTCGGCGACCAGACGCTCACCGACGGTGTCCTCGCCTGGCGGCTTCGTGGAACGTTCGTCCACCTGGCCATCGACACGCGGCGCGAGGCGCTGCGGCAGTCCCTCATGCGGCGCCTGGGACGCTT
>DATHYU010000309.1:0-4073 GCA_035458965.1 Acidimicrobiia bacterium
CCCAGGAGATGCCGTCCTCCGAGAACCAGAGACCCGGCTCCTGGTTGCAGGGGACGGGCTCGTAATCGAAGTCCCCGTTTCCCTCGCAGGTATGGCCGTACCCGAGGAATCCGCCGGCAACGTCGATCACTCTGTTCATCCATCCGGCCTCGGCGATCACCCGCCCGTCGGCGTCGCTCTCGAGCCAGGTCTCCAGGTCGGTGGAAAAGCGGATCTCGGGACCGAACGCCACGACGGCCGTACCGAGCTCGGTCGAGTACGCCGGATCACCGCCACCGACTCCGCGAGCCGGCTCCCAGCCATCCGAGTACTGCGACATGAGCCGCGGCACCGATGGAACGCCGGGCGCAATGGTCGGCAGGGCAACGGACTCCGGAGGAATGGTGGTGGGCAGAGTGTGGTCCGGCTCGTCCTCACTCCCGATGTGCTCAGGTTGGAGTGAGGGTGCACGAGCACCAGGTCCGGTGCTCGGATCGCCAGAGCCGGCGGCTCCGGTCGTCCGCGGAGGTGGCGCCGTCGTCACCGGGCTGCCCGCCTCGGGGAAGGCGACGATCGTGCTCGTCGTCGTGGAGGCCACGGCGAACTCGGGTACCGGATTCGACTCGACAGAGCCTTGGTCGACACTGTTCTCACCGGCGCCGCACGCGCTCATCAGGAGAACCAGCGCCATGAAGGCGGGCACGGTCCTGCGCATGGCATCCTCCTCGGGCCTCTACCCAGACCACGCCGATGGGTGCCGATCTCTTGCACCAGCGGATCGGGCGCCGCGAGCCGATCATTCGTGACACCGGGCCCTGGCGAACCATCGGCCGCGTCGACACGGTGGCTCGCGCGGGGTTGGCGAGAAAACCGAGGCACGAATCACCGACCTCGCGTGTCTTCTCGGTGATGGAGCCGACAGCAGCGTTCGGGAGCCATGTTCGATGACCGACCCGGTCGCAGAGTCACACATCTTCTCGGAGTGCTATCTCCGGCTGCGGCGGTTCGCTGCGGTCGTCGGCCCCGATGAGTGCGATCCGGACGATCTCCTCATGGAGGCCGTCACCCGAACCCTGAGACGCCATCGCTTGGACGAGTTGGACGAGCCTGCGGCCTACCTCCGCAGGACGATCCTCAATCTTGCGTCGAACGAGCGACGCGGATTCGCCGTTCGCCGGACGGCGTTGCGCCGACTCGTGGCAGGTCGTCGGGATCAGACCGACGACTACCCATCCGATCTGGACGACCTCCGACACCTCTCTGCAGCCGAACGGGCCGTTCTGTATCTGAGTGAGGTGGAGGGATATCGATTCGCCGAGATCGGCCAGATGCTCGGCTGCACCGAGGCGGCCGCCCGCAAGCGGGCGATGAAGGGCCGCCGCAGACTGTACGGGGCCCTGGTGGAGGAGGTGGCCCGTGGCTGAGGAACTGAACGCAGCGTTGATGCAGCGTGCCGAGCGCGGCACGCCGCGAGGCGCCGCATCCGTGCTCGAGGAGGCGCGCCGACGCGCCGACTCCGACCAGGCATCGCGCCCGATCTGGCGCGGCGGACCGGCGATCGCCGTCGCCGCGGCCCTCCTCGTGCTCGTGGTCGGCGCCGGGATCCTCATCGCCCTTCGGCTCTTGGTACCCGACGCCACACCGACCGCGACGGTCCCCGACAGCTCCACCACGATCGCGACGACCACCACCCTGGGCCCGATCGACGCCGGGGCCGCGGATCGCGTCGTCGAGGTGGCCACGGCCCCCGACGGGAGCCTGTGGGCCGCCACCCAGGTGGGGGTCGTCCGGTGGGACCTCGAGACGGGATCGCCCACCGTGTTCTCGGAGGCCGACGGACTCGGCGGCCGGGAGGTCGGCGGCATCGCCGTCTCCGACGACGGAGCGGTGTGGGCAGCCGGTCGATCGTGGCTGGCTCGCCACGACGGGAAATGGAACACCGTCAAAGACGACGTCGATCTCCCGGAAACGTTCGGCGATCTCGCCGTGGGACCCGACGGCGCGGTCTGGGTGGCCGCCGGGTCGGACGAACTCATCCGAGTCGATTCGGATGGTGCGACCACCCACCGCGTCCCGGAGGCATGGCGTCTCGCCGAGCCCTGGACCTTCTCGATCGCCGTCGACGCGGCCGGGACCGTGTGGGCATCGACGAATCAAAACGGGGTGCTCGCCTTCGACGGCGAGTGGCGACACTTCGGGACGGAGAACGACCTGCCGAGCGATGTCGTCGGCAACGTCGCGGTGGCGCCCGACGGATCGGTCTGGATCGGCGGCGATGGCCTGTACGGCGATCCTGACGGTGACGTCCCTGCCGGTGGCGTCCTGCGGTACCGGGACGGGGTGTGGACGGTGTTCACCACGACCGACGGCCTGCTCGCCAACCACGGCCAGGTGACGGTCGATCCGACCGGGGCGGTGTGGGTGGTCCACGACGACCTCCCCGAGGAGATCGCCGCGGCCCTCGACGTCGAGCAGATCGGCGGGATCTCGCGCTTCGACGGGATCGCCTGGCAGCTCCATCCCGACGTCGGCGGGCGACGGGCGGGAACCGTGTCGGCCGACGGCACGCTCTGGCTGCCCTCGGACGAAGGGATCGTCGGCTACGACGGCACCCGGATCACCCGTCTCGTCGTCGGACCCGATCGCGTACCGCCCCTCGCGCCGATCGGCAATGTGCTGCGTCTCGACCCCGCCGAGGAGCTCGGGCCGGTCCGGGTGTCGACCGCCATCGGTGAGATCGACTTCACGACGTGGGTGGTCCCCGAGGGCGGAGATCTGCCATGGTGGTTGGGCGAGACCGACCACGGGGTGCTCGGCGTCTTCTATCCGGAGATGGACCTCCGCTGGTCGAGCGACGGAACCACGTGGACTCGTGTCCCGCTTTCCATGGAGCCCTCGGGCTGGGCGGCGTACGACGACGAGCTCATCGTCTTCGGAGGCTACGGCCCCGTACGGAGGACGTGGGACGGCGCGGGATGGGCCGAGGGGGATCCGGTCACCGCGCCCCGGCTCGACAGGGGTGCGATCGGGCCGAAGGGCGCGGTCGCGACCCGCGGTGGGCTCGTCTACGTCTGGGACGGTGCTCGATTCATCGAGGCCTCCCGGCCTCCTGACCCGTCCCTCCATCCCGAGGCCAGTGCCTCGTGCGGATCACCCGGATGGTCGGGTGAGGGGATCATGGCCAACCTGGGACCGATGGTGGCGACCAACGACGGGTTCCTGGTGCTGGCCGCCCGCAACGAGGCCGACTGGTACAAGGATCCGGTCTGCCAGCCGCTGGTGTGGTTCTCCCCCGACGGCGATTCCTGGACGGTGGCCTCCGAGCAATCCCCCTTCGGCGAGCGGGCGTTCGTCCTGGACATGGCCGTCGTCGGGAGCCGGATCGTCGCCGTGGGCGGCCTGTCGGGCGAAGAGCAACTCGATCCACCGGACGAGGCCGCCCTGTGGGTCTCGGACGACGGGCTCGAGTGGCAACGAGCCGACCTCGACGCGGACGTGCTGTGGCAGGTGGCCGGCGGAACCCGGGGCTGGGTCGCCATCGGCCATCACCGGCGGGGCACCGTCGCCCTCGACGGGGACATGTGGTTCTCGGCCGACGGGCTGGTCTGGGACGGTCCCTACGAGCGACCGCCGGGGTGGGGCGGTTCCGCGGGCATGGGCGGCGTGGCGATGCTCGACGACCGCATCATCGGAGTCGGCGAGCAGTGGTACGTGATGCCCTCAGATTCGGCACCGGCCGGCGTGGTCGTCGGAGTGTTCGTGGACTGAGGACAGGAGGACGAAGTGCGTCGCAGGATGTTGGTACTCCTGGTGACCCTCGTCGCGGCCGCCTGTTCCGAAGGCGTGGCCCGCCGTAAGCGGCGGAGGAGGTGTCGGCAATGAGACATCGCTCATCGATCATGATCATCGGGGTGGTCGCGACGCTTCTCGTCGCAGGCTGTGGCACCGACGTCACGGAGTCCGAGGAGTACCGGGCTCTCGTCGCCGAACGGGACGGCCTCGCCACAGAACGCGACGGACTGATCGCCGAGGTGGCGGGCCTCGAAGAGGCCCTCGGAGCCGCCGACGCCGACCTCGAGGTCACGAGGTCGGCA
>DATHYU010000310.1:0-3809 GCA_035458965.1 Acidimicrobiia bacterium
AGGGGTCGATATCGGCGGGACGTTCACGGATGCCGTCGCGATCAGCGCGGACGGCACCATCCAGACGGCGAAGGCTCTCACGACGCCGGGGCACCTCCACGACGGGGTGCTCACGGCGCTCGAGCAGCTCGAGGTGGACTGGGGGACGCTGGAGGCCATCACCCACGGGACCACCGCGGGTCTCAATGCGTTCCTCGAACGTCGTGGCGCCCGTGTGGCGCTGTTGACGACGAAGGGCTTCCGGGACGTCTACGAGCTCGGCCGCGCCAACCGTCCGGACATGTACAACGTGCGGTACCGGCCGCCGACTCCGCTCGTCCGGCGCCGATCGATCTTCGAGGTCGACGAGCGGATGGCCCCCGACGGTTCGACCATCGTCGCGGTGGACGCCGCTTCGGTCGGCGAGCTCATCGCCGAGATCGGCAGCGAGTACGACGCCGTCGCCGTGTGCCTGCTCCACGCGTATGCCAACCCGCAGCACGAGCAGCAGGTGGCCGCCATCGTTCGGGAGGTCGCTCCTGGCCTGTCGGTCGTCACATCCCACGAGGTCGCCCCCGAGTGGCGTGAGTACGAGCGGACGAGCACGACGGTCATCGCCGCCTACATCGCCCCGATCGTGGAGCGCTACCTGGCGGAGCTCGAGGATCGCGTGACGGAGAAGGGGCTGGCGGGCCCGCTGCGCGTGATGCAGTCGAACGGCGGCGTCATGACGGTGTCCTTCGCACGGGGCAAGCCGATCCAGACCCTCTTCTCCGGGCCGGTCGGAGGAACGATCGCCTCGGTCGCAGTCGCCGAGGATCTCGTGGGGGAGTTCGATGCCGACCGCCTGATCTGTGTCGACATGGGCGGGACGTCGTTCGACATGAGCCTCGTCGTCGACGGGAAGGCCGAGGTCGAGCTCCAGTCGACCCTGGAGGGTCACCCGGTCCTCGCCCCGAGCGTCGCCATCCACACGATGGGCGCCGGTGGCGGGAGCGTCGGCCACACCGAGGGTGGCGGCTTGCGCGTCGGCCCGAGGTCCGCCGGAGCCGAGCCGGGGCCTGCCTGCTACGGAGGCGGAGGCACGGAGCCGACGATCACCGACGCCAACCTGCATCTCGGGCGGATCCCGTCGGCCGCCCGCCTCGCCGGGGGGATGGCCCTCGACGAGTCGGCGGCACAGGCCGTGCTGGAGTCCGTCGGCGGGCAACTGGGGCTCGATGCGACTCAGCTGGCATCGGGGATGGTCGCCGTCGCCGATGCTGCGATGGCGAACGGGATCCGCGAGATCACCGTGCTCAGGGGCATCGACCCGCGGGAGTTCACCCTCGTCGCCTTCGGGGGAGCCGGCCCGCTCCACGCCCTGGCCATCGCCGAGGAGCTCGCGATCGCGCGGGTCATCGTCCCGGCCGATCCCGGCGTGCTGTCCGCCTACGGGATGCTCCAGTCGGACACCCGCCACGACGTGGTGCAGAGCTTCTATGTCCGTGTGGCCGACGTCCGGCCCGAGGCGCTCGAGGAGGCCTTCGCCGTCCTGGAGGAACGCGGCCGGGCGATGTTGACCGACGACGATGTCGCCGAGGATCTGATGCTCTTCGAGTCGGCCGCCGACCTGCGCTACTCGGGGCAGGAGTACACGGTGACGCTCGACCTGGACATGTCGAAGGGCGTCGCTTCGCTTCTCGAACGACTGCCCGATCAGTTCGCCCTCGCCCATGAGGCCCGGTACGGGCACAGCAATCCGGGGGAGTCCGTGGAGTTCGTGAACCTCCGTCTCGCCGCCTATGGCAGGATCGATCGCCCCGGCCGCAGCGTACTCCCGGCGGCCGACGGGCCCGCCCCGGTCGTCGCGGCCGGCCAGGCATGGTTCGGAGACGGGTGGGCGGAGACTTCGATCCACCGCCGCAGCGACCTTCTTCCCGGGCACCACGTCTCGGGCCCCGCGATCGTTCTCGAGGATGCGTGCACGACGCTGGTCCTGCCGGCATGGGAGGCGACGGTGTCGAGCCGAGGGCACCTGCTGATCTCTCGGACCGGGTGATGGCGAGACCCGATCCGGTCACCGTCGAAGTCATCCGCAACGGGTTCGTGTCGATCGCGAACACGATGAACAACAACCTCGCTCGGGCCGCCTACAACCCGGTCATCTACGAGATGAAGGACTGCTCGGTCGGGATCTTCGATGCCGGAGTCAGGCTGCTCGGCCAGGCTCCCGGGCTCCCCATCTTCGTTGGCGGCTTCGACACGGCGATCCGGGTGACGCTCGACCACATCGGCGGTCCCGGGGCCCTCGTCCCGGGCGACGTCTTCGCCGTCAACGACAGTGAGCTGGTCGGCAGCCACCTCAACGACGTCACGGTGCTCGCTCCGATCTTCGATGGGGCCGAGCACGCCGGGTTCTCCGTGACCAAGGCTCACTGGCGCGACATCGGGGCGAAGAGCCCGGGTCACGGCATGGACACGACCGAGATCTTTCAGGAGGGGTACCGCCTGGTCCCGACCCGGGTCTACCGGGGCGGGGAGCCGAACCACGGCGTGCTCGACCTGCTCATGCGCAACAGCAGGCTCCCGCGCGGCGTCTGGGGGGATCTCCACGCCCAGATCGCTGCGTGCCGGACCGGCGAGCGAGGGCTGATCGAGCTGCGGCGTCGATTCGGCACGGAGGTCCTTCGGTCGGCATCCGACGAGATCTTCGACCACGCCGAGCGAGCGGATCGCGACGCGGTTGCGGCCATCCCCGATGGGGAGTGGGTCGTCGAGGGTGCGCTCGACTCGTGGGGGCCCGGCGGCGAGCCCGTTCCGGTGCGCGTGAGAGTCGCCGTCGAGGGCAGCGACATGACGATCGATCTCCGGGGCTCGAGTCCGACCACCCCGGGCAACGTCAACTGCGGCCGCGCCCAGACCGAGGCGGCCGCCCGGCTCGCCTTCAAGTTCCTCGTCAACCCCGACCTCGAGGTCAGCGACGGATCGTTTCGCAACCTCTCCGTCGTCACGGACGAGGGATCGGTGTTCGACTCGCGCGCCCCGGCCGCCTGCCAGTACTACTACCCGCACCTCGGGCTCATGATCGACCTCTTCATCAAGGCCCTCTCGGATGCATGTCCCGACCGCGTGGTCGCCGGAGAGCCGGCGGACGCGATGAACATCCTCCTCACGGGCTCATTGCCCGGGAGTGGCGCGCCCTTCGTGTGCGGGGAGGCGACGGCGATCGGGACGGGTGCGCACGACGGAGGCGACGGCACGAACGGAACGGCGAACTACGGAGCCGGGGACCTCAAGAACCTCCCCGTCGAGGTCATCGAGGCCCGGTACCCGATCCGCATCAACCACTACGCGCTCCGGCCGGGATCGGGCGGCCCCGGCCGTTGGCGCGGAGGTCTTGGCGTCGATCGCCAGTACGAGATGCTGTCCGACGGCACGAGGCTGTCGCTCTGGTGGGAGCGCACGAAGACGCCGGGTTGGGGGCTCTTCGGCGGCGGCGACGGCGCACCGGGAGAGGTCGTCGTCGAGCGAAGCGGTGTCGAATCGACCATGCTCAAGGTCGACGGACTCGAACTGTCGGCCGGAGACCGCGTCACCCTGCGCACGGGCGGCGGTGGAGGCTTCGGGGCGCCGGCCGAGCGATCGGCCCAGGCGGTGGAGGACGACCTGATCGACGGATACACGCAGGAGGGCGGTGAACGATGAGCACGCGGATACTCATGCTGAATGCGCGCGGCAACGACTTCTACGACGAAGAGCGGCACGCAATCGTCGCCGCGGCGGTGGGGTCGGATACCGAGGTCGTCGTTCGGTCGTTGGGGGGGACGGGGGTTCCCGATACGGCGTTC
>DATHYU010000311.1:0-4614 GCA_035458965.1 Acidimicrobiia bacterium
CCGACAGCTTGAGCCCGGCGCGCACGCCCCGGCGCGACCTCGGTGTTGCGGCCAGCAGTCCGGCGAGCACCAGCGTCGCCAGGGCGGCCGCCGCCGTCACGTGGTCTGCTCGACGATCCAGTCGACCGCGGCCGTGAGGCGGCGCACGTCGTCGGGCTCGACGTTCGGGAACAGGGCGATGCGGAGCTGGTTGCGCCCGAGCTTGCGGTAGCTCTCCGTGTCGACGATCCCGTTGGCGCGCAGCACCGAGCTGACGGCCGCTGCGTCGACGGTGTCGTCGAGATCGATGGTCGCCACGGTCGTGGAACGGTTCGCCGGGTCGGTGACGTAGGGCGCGGCCACGGCAGAGGCCTCCGCCCACCCGTAGATCGCCTCGGCCGACTCGGAGCAGCGCGCCACCGCCCAGTCGAGTCCGCCCTCGCCCAGCATCCAGTCGACCTGGTCGGCGAGCAGGAACAGGGTGGCGAGCGCCGGCGTGTTGTACGTCTGGTCCTTGCGGCTGTTCTCGAGCGCGACCTGCAGGTCGAGCGACGGCGGCGTCCATCGCGTCGACGATTCGATGCGGGCGATCGCGGCGGGCGAGCAGAGCGCGACCCAGAGCCCGCCTTCGGCGCCGAAGGCCTTCTGTGGCGAGAAGTAGTACGCATCGAAGTGCCGCGCGTCGACCGGCAGGCCTCCGGCTCCCGAGGTCGCGTCGACGAGGACGAGGCCCTCGGCGGGCGGTCGCGCGACCGGTGCCATCACCCCCGTGGAGGTCTCGTTGTGGATGAGCGCGTAGGCGTCGACGTCGGGGTCGGCGACCGGATCGGGCCGTTCCCCGTAGGGCGCCTCGATGACCACGGGATCGTCGAGGAAGGGCGCCCCGGCGACCACTGCGGCGAACTTCGACGAGAACTCGCCGAACGAGAGGTGCTGGGAGCGCCGCTCGATGAGGCGGTGGGCGGCCGCGTCCCAGAAGGCGGTGGCACCGCCGTTGCCGAGCAGGACCTCGTAGCCGTCGGGGAGCGCGAAGAGCTCGGTGAGGCCGCGGCGGATCCGCCCGACGACGTCCTTCACGGCCGGGCGCCGGTGGCTCGTGCCGAGGTACTCGGCGCCCGTTGCGGCAAGCGTGGCGAGGGCCCCCACCCGGACCTTGGAGGGCCCGGATCCGAAGCGTCCGTCGGTGGGGCGGAGATGGTCCGGAAGGGTGAGGGCGGGGACGTTCATGGCGTCGATAACCTACTCCCGCGAGCCCCAACGGAGGAATTCACGATGAGCGGCGTTTCCCAGCGCCTCGAGGCGGTCACCCCGTCGGCGACGATGGCGATCACCGCCCGCGCCGCAGAACTGCGAGCCCAGGGCGAGGCCGTGATCGGCTTCGGTGCCGGCGAGCCCGACTTCCCGACCCCCGAGCACATCGTCGAGGCGGCCCTCGCCGCCGTTCGCGACGTCCGGAACCACAAGTACTCGCCGGCCCCGGGCCTTCCCGAGTTGCGTGAGGCCGTCGCCGCCATCGCCGGTCGCGACGCCGGGTACGACGTGTCGCCATCGCAGGTGATCATCACGCCGGGCGGGAAGGGCGCCGTGTACGCCACGTTCCAGGCGCTCATCGACCCCGGCGACGAGGTCCTCCTCCCGGCGCCGTACTGGGTGTCGTATCCGGAGGGCGCCAAGCTCGCCGGCGGGGTGCCCGTCGCCGTTCCGGCGACCGTGGACGCCGGCTTCAAGGTCACGGTCGACCAGCTCGAGGCCGCCCGCACCGAGCGGACCAAGATGCTCGTCTTCTGCTCGCCGTCGAACCCGACCGGCGCGCTGTACTCGGCCGCAGAGACGGCCGCGATCGGCCGCTGGGCCGCCGAGCACGGCATCTGGGTGATGAGCGACGAGATCTACCAGTACCTCGTCTACGGAGGAGCCGAGTTCTCGTCGCTGCCCGTCGTGGCACCGGAGGCGGCCGAGAGGACCGTCGTCGTGCACGGCGTCGCCAAGACGTTCGCGATGACGGGCTGGAGGGTCGGATGGGCGATCGCCCCCGAGCCGGTGGCCAAGGCGATCGGGAAGCTCCAGTCGCACTCGACGTCGAACGTCGCCAACGTGTCCCAGCGTGCCGCCATCGCGGCGTTGACGGGCCCGATGGATCCCGTGTGGGAGATGCGCAAGGCCTTCGACCGCCGCCGCCGGATCGCCCACGAAGGGCTGTCGCAGATCCCGGGCCTCGTGGTTCCCGAGCCCGAGGGAGCGTTCTACGTCTTCCCCTCGGTCGAGGGGCAGCTCGGCATGCGGGTCGCCGGCGCCACCCCCACGACCTCGATGGAGCTGGCCGCCGTGCTGCTCGACGAGGCGAAGATCGCCGTCGTCCCGGGTGAGGCCTTCGGCGCGCCCGGATCCGTCCGGCTCTCCTACGCCCTCGGCGACGACGACCTCATCGAGGGCATCGAGCGCTGGGCGGCCGCCGTCGGCTGAGGCACGGGCGCCTCGCGCCGCATCGAGGGCGCCCGGCGACGTCCGTCGTCAGCCGCTCAGGTGCTCCGCCAGCGTCCCGAGGGCCTCCCGGTAGCCCTCGATCCCCTTGCCGATGACGGCACCGATCACCACCGGGCGGATCACCGACTCGCGGCGCCACGCCTCACGCGCCCCGGTGTCGGAGATGTGGACCTCGACGACCGGCAGGCCGATGGCCTCGATGGCGTCGTGGAGTGCGTAGGAGTAGTGGGTGAGCGCCCCGGGATTGATGACCACCCCGGCACAGTCGAGTCGCGCCTCATGGAGGCGATCGATGATCTCCCCTTCGTGGTTCGACTGGAACGTGACGACGTCCAGGTCGAGGGTCTGGCCCCACTCGCGGCACCGGTGGTCGAGGTCGTCGAGCGTCGTCGTCCCGTAGACGTCCGGTCGGCGGATGCCGAGGAGGTTGAGGTTGGGACCGTTGACGACGAGAACGCGCATGTCGACTGCAGGCTATCGGGACCTGGCGACGTGGTCCTCGGCGAGGGCGTCGGCCATGTCGAGCGTGCCGGCGTCGGTGGTCGTCGCCACCACCTCGTACCGGTCCTCCAGCGTGTCGATGATCGCCGCCACGACGTCGCCCAGATCCACGGGGACCGCGTCCTCGAGAGCGCCGGTGGCGTCGGGGCGCCACTCGTATCCGAGGGCGTCGTACACCGGGGCGATGGCCCGGTTGACCAGCCCGGCTCCGGTGGCCACCACGACGCCGCCGACGTGAGCGGCGGTCCGGGCGAGGCGCTGGCCCACGCCCATCACCTTGCGTCGTCCTTCGACGCTGACCGAGTAGGCGCCCGGGCAGTACTCGCCGGGGACCTCGCCGATCCGGGCGTCCACGCCGAGGCGCCCGAACGCGTCCACCATGAGATCGGCGAGCTCCTGGAAACGGTCGTGGATCCCGGCGGCGGGCCGGGGGTCGGGGATCGCCCAGGAGAAGGCCAGCGTCCCCTCGTGGAACACCGCCGCCCGCCCTCCGGCGAGGCGCTCGATCGGAGCGAAGCCGAGGGACGCGGCGGCCGCGACGGCGTCGGGGTACCCGGGTCGGACCGTGTCCTGGCGGCCGAAGGCCACGATCCGGCCCGGGACCGTGAGACGAAAGGTCTCCCCGAGCTCTCCCGAGGCCACGCGTCGCAGCAGCGCTCTGGCGACGGCCGTGTCGAGCGCCGGATCGCCGGTCCGGTCGGTCAGGAGGCGGAGGGGGCGGGCCACGCCCGGAGCGTAGGTCGGGAAACCGCTGAACCCGCTTCGCGCCGGGACCGACGATAATCCTGAGCCCGGAACTCGCCGGTCCCCGCCGGCGTCGTAGTGCGGGAGGTCCGGTTGCGTCGACTCGTCTCCATCGTCCTCGTGTTCGCCGCTTCGACGGTGGCGTGCGGCGACGCCCTCGAGGGCGTCGGCGACCTGTCGCGCGACTTCGTCTACGCGGGCTCGTCGTCGTCGACCACGAGCACCACGCAGGTGCAGAGCCAGTCGCTGAACCTGCAAGCCGTGACGGAGGTCGCCTGGACCAACGACGGCGTGGACGCAGGGATCTCCCTCGGCCCCGACCTCCTCATCCGCCGCATCTGGGAGCGAGGCGGGGAGACGAGCGAGTTCATCCAGTCGAGCCGCCGAGAGATCGCTGCGGCGCTCCCGGCGGTCGAGTTCCCGCGCCTGGTCCCTTCGGGGGTCACCCACGTCACGAGCCAGCTCGTGTTCGACCCGCAGACCGCGAGCCTCGACGTGTCGACGGCGGCCGCCTTCGGGCTGTGGTCCGGCGAGCCGTACACGCTGCCCCGCACGGAGGCGCAGCTCGTGGTGCTCCGCGTCGGGATCTACGACTTCGACGACCTGGTTCCCGGCGAGATCTTCAGTGTCCGCGTCTCCGGCGGACGGGAGCTCTCGTGGGTGAAGGGCGACTACATCTATCAGCTCTTCTGCCGCACGGGGGTCAGCGAGGAGTCGTGTTTCACCATCGCCGAGTCGACGACGCCGCTGTCGATCCTCTCGATCATCGGCGAGTAGGCCGACCGAGCCGTCGGCGGCCCGGCAGACACGCCATCGGGCCCGATACCCTTCGCCGCCCGACACGAGGATCTCTTCCCAGATGATGCAAGGCGGCGGATGGTGGTCCTACATCCGCTACGACGAGGA
>DATHYU010000312.1:0-5684 GCA_035458965.1 Acidimicrobiia bacterium
CACGTCGAGGTAGTCGTGTGCGAGGGCCCTTCGATCGAAGTGCTCCTCGACGTACCGGCGGCCGTCGATGCCCATGTCACCCAGCCGATCCGGATCGTCGGCGAGCGCGGCGATGGCCTCCGCGAGATCGCCCGGTGACTCGGGCGGGACGACCGTCTGGCCGGCGTCGGTGAGGATTCCGGCCGCCTCTCCGGCAAGCGAGCCGAGCACCGGCTTCGCCATCCCGAGGAACTCGAACATCTTCGACGGGATCCACTTCTCGAAGGCATCGATGCTGCGCAGCGGCACCAGGCAGAGGTCGGCTGCCGCGACGTAGCCGGGTACCTCGTCGCGCGGGATCCCCGGAAGCGAGATCGCGTTCGTGATGTCGTCGTTCGAGAGCTTGCGCTCCAGGTCGACCTTTCTCGCGCCTTCGCCGACGAAGGCGAATCTGATGCGCGGGCGGCCGGCGAGGAGCTTGGCGCCGTCGGCGATGGACTCCAGGGCATGCGAGATCCCGTGGGCGCCGATGTGGAGGACGAGGAAATCGTCGGGTCCCGCTCCGAGCCTGCGGCGGATCCCGTCGTCTGCAGCCCGAGGTGAGAAGCGCTCCAGGTCGACGCCGTTCTTGATGACGTCGATCTTCGAAGCGGGGACACCCCGCTCGACGAGGGTCTGCTTGAACGCATCGGTGACGACGACGACGCGCCTCGCCCGCCGGTACATGAAGAGCTCCAGACGCTCGAGCAGCCACAGGACGCGCCGGTTCCTGATGACTCCCAGCTCCTCGAAGATGCCGGGCCAGAGGTCCCGGACCTCGAACACCAGCGGCGCCCGCTTGATGAGCGACAGGATCCACGCCCCGATCACCTGGAAGAAAGGCGGCGAGGTCACGACGACGGCGTCGGGCCGGCCGACCCTCCCGGTTCCGAGGAGCACGGTGGTCACCATGAACGAGAGATGGTTGAGCGTCCTCCGGATCAGGCCCGTGTTCGGCGTCGCGTAGACCCATGTGCGCACGACCCGGTGGCCGTCGACCTTCTCCTCCCGCCGGACCGCTCCCTTGTACTCGGGGGGGATCACGCCGGTCGGATGGTTGGGCATCCCGGTGAGGACGGTGACCTCGTGGCCCGACTCCGCCCAGTAGCGGGCCAATTCGGAATGGCGGGCCGCCGACGCCGCGATCTCAGGGGGGAAGTTCTGGGTGATCAGTAGGATCCGCACGGTCCGCCGGACCCTAGTTCGCGTCGCAGATACGAAGGCATCCCATGCGCCAGGTCTCCATCCAGTACCGGTCCGGTGATGTCCGGCTTCGCGACGTGCCCGAGCCCGCGGTGCCGCTCGGAGGGGTCACGGTTCGGACCCGGGTGAGCCTCATCAGCTCGGGGACCGAGCGGGCGGCCCAGCAGACCGGGGAGCGGTCTCTTGTCGCCAAGGCCCGCTCGCGTCCGGACCTCGTCGCTCAGGTGATGAAGGCGGTGAAGCGAGACGGCTTGCGGGCGACCGCCACGGCCGCCTTCGACCGGCTGAACGAGTGGGCTCCCCTCGGCTACTCCCTCGTGGGCGACGTCGATCGCGTCGGTGCGTACGGCGGACCCTTCCGTCCCGGGGATCGGGTGGCCGCAGCCGGGGCCGGTCACGCCAATCACGCCGAGATGGTGTCGGTCCCGGCGAACCTCGTTGCCCGGGTTCCGCCGGAGGTGTCCGACGACGCGGCCGCCTACACCACCGTCGGCGCCATCGCCCTCCAGGGTCTTCGCCAGGCCGACAGCCGGTTCGGGGACGTCGTCGTGGTCATCGGGCTCGGCCTCGTCGGCCAGCTCACTGCGCAGCTGGCCAAGGCGGCCGGATGCCTGGTCATCGGCACCGACCTCGACGAGGGGAAGGTCGACATGGCGGCGCGAACGGCCCGCATCGAGGGCTCGTCCGACGTCGCCGAGATCGAGCGGCTGGTGCACGCCATGTCGGGCGGCCACGGGGCGGACGCAGCGCTGATCACCGCCTCGACGCCGAGCTCCGACCCGGTGGCGCTCGGAGCGAGGCTGCTGCGCGACCGCGGCCGGGTGGTCGCCGTCGGCGATGTCGGCCTGGACCTCGATCGACGGACCTTCTACGACAAGGAGATCGATCTCCGGCTTTCCCGGTCCTACGGCCCCGGGCGCTACGACGTCGTCTACGAGGAACTCGGGGTCGACTATCCGATCGGGTACGTGCGCTGGACGGAGCGCCGCAACATGGAGGCGTTTCTCGCCGCGTGTGCGGCAGGCTCGATCGATCCGACGGCGCTGACGACCCAACGCTTCTCGATCGGCGATGCCGAGGCGGCGTACGCGCTGATCGGTGACCCCGGCGATGCGCTGCTCGCCGGGGTTCTCCTCGATTACCCCCCACGAGAGCCGGGGGATGCTCCGATCGAGGTTCGATCGAGTCGCGGCCGGGCGTCGGGAGACCTGCGGGTCGGCTTCCTCGGTGCCGGGAACTTCGCCGCCCGGACCCTCATGCCTGCCTTCGAGGCTGCGGACGGCGTGAGCGTCTCGTCGGTTGCCTCCGAGAAGGGATTGAGCGCCGGATACCGCGCCGACCGGGACGGGGCGGTCGACCCGGCCGGTGTCGAGGCGACGCTGGCCGACGCCGGGATCGACACCGTTGCCATCGCCACCCGCCACGACAGCCACGCCTCGCTGGTCTCGGCGGCCCTCGACGCCGGCAAGCACGTCTTCGTCGAGAAACCGCTCTGCCGGGTCGCCGCCGAGGTCGACGGCATCATCGAGGGCTTCAATGCGGCGGAGACCGCCGTCATGGTCGGGTTCAACCGGCGCCATGCCCCGGCGACCAACGCGCTGCTGGCCGTTCTCCCGGCCTCGCTCGGTCCGGCATCGATCTCGATCCGCGTCAATGCCGGGCCGATCGGCGAGTCATGGCTTGCCGACCCCGAGGTGGGCGGTGGCGCCCTCGTCGGCGAGGCGTGTCACTTCCTCGACCTGGCCACCCATCTGGCACAGAGCGAGCCCGTCAGGGTCAGGGCCAACGGGGTGCCGGTGCCGGGGAAGAGCCCGGCCGCGTGGACCTCGTTCACCGTGCAGGTGGAGTACGCGGACGGGTCCGTGGCCTCGGTCGTCTACTCCGATCTCGGCGAGCCCCGATTCGCCAAGGAGCGGGTCGAGGTGCTCCGGGGCGGATGCGTGGGCGTGATCGACGACTTCCGGGCCTGGGAGGTGTGGAAGGGCGGCAAGAAGGCCGTGAGCGAGAAGGTGTCGACGGCCGACAAGGGACACCGGGCGGAGGTCGAGGAGTTCGTGCGGCTGTGCCGGGGAGCCTCCGACCGGTCCGCAGCGTTCGCCCGCGACCTCGCGTCGACGCTGCTCACGTTTGCCGCCCTCGACTCGCTGCTCGTCGGAGGCCCGGTCGACGTTCCGTCGGTCTCGGTCGCCGAAGGCTGATCTCCACACTCTCGACCGGCCCCGTGGCCGTCCTGCCCGCCTTCGGAGATCCGCAGTACCATCCCGAGCCGTCCCACGGAGCAGGAGCCCAGCCGGTGACCAGCCGCACCGCCGACACCTCGGACCTCGGTGTGGGGAGTGACGGGTCCGGTTCATGAGCGGGCCATCGAAGGCAGACCCCCGGGCGGCAACGGCCTTCGGCCGCCAGGCACTGGATTGGCTCGTCGCCCGGCTCGGGGGCGGGTTCTTCGCCGCGGCGCTGGTGCTCCCGGCCGTCGTGACGGCCGGAGTCGCGATCGACTCGCGCTTTTCCACGGTCGCGGCGGTCGCGGCGGGCGTCGGGGCCCTGGTCCGGCCCCGCTGGGCCCTTCCGGCGCTCGCCGTCGTCTTCCTGCTGCGCGGGATCAACTGGGGGGTCGCCGACCCGCTCGACAACCTCCCGTACTACGCCGTCATCCTCTCGGTCGCGGCGTCCCGTCTCCGTTGGCCGGTGTGGGCCGGCGCGCGTGTTCACTTCCTGCTCATGGCCTTCGTCGCCGGCGCGTTCTGGTCGGGTGTCCTGGGGCCGATGCCCGACCTGTCGCTGCCCCGGCTCGTCCTGTTCGTCATCGGTCTTGCTGCGATGTCGGCGACCTACAGGGGTGTCGGCGACTCGGAGGACGTGATCTGGTGGCTGACCTGCTTCACCGTGGGGGTGTCGCTCGCCAGCATTCCGCTGATGTTCACCCCCACCGGGTCCGTGGTGAACGGCGACTTCCAGGGCATCAGCGGCCAGCCGCAGCTGATGGGCATCCTCCTCGCTCCGGGTCTGGCCGTTCTGATCATCAGGTGGTTCGACCAGCGCGACCGGCTGCTCCTCCCGTTCATCGCGCTCCTCGCTGTGCAGATCGCACTCTCGGCTGCCCGGATAGCCGTCATCGCCGTCGTCGCCGGGCTGGTCGTGGTCTTTCTCCTCGGTACCTCGAAGCGGCTCGGACGGCCGCCACCGTTTCTCGTTCGGGGGGTGCTGGCCGCGTTCCTCGCCGCCGCCTTCCTCGTGGCGTTCGTCCAGGGCGTGCCCGGGATCGGTCGCGGCGGCGTGGCGGACATCCTGCTGAAGGACCGTCCGAACGTCTCGCTCGCCGGCCAGCTCATCACGTCGCGGGGCCCGAACATCGAGAGCTCCGTCGAGAACTGGCTCTCGTCGCCGATCCTCGGCCTCGGCATGGGCTTGCCCGCCGCCGAGATCGACACGGTGCCGCTCCCGGGGTTGGAGATCTCGTTCCCGATCACCCGGGAGAAGGGCTTCGGCCTCACCGGCGTGCTCGAGGAGACCGGCGTCGTCGGTCTGCTGCTGCTCGGGGCGACCCTGGGGGTGGCCGTGCTCGCCACCCGGGAGGTGCCGTTCGTGATGGCGGGGGTGGCCACTGCGATCGCCGTCAACATCGCCGAGGTCGTCGTCTTCTCGTTCGGGCTCGGGGGCCTCTGGATCTGGCTCTTCGTGTACGGCGGCTTCTCCCAGGTGGGGCACTCGCCGTGAGGGACGCCGGATCGCTCGGTGATCGACCGCGGGTCCTGGTGGCCATTCCGTACCCCTCGGTGCAATGGGTCCGCGAGTACGAGTGGCATGACCGCCATTCCCGAGCGGAGATCGAGCTCGTCGTCTTCGAGGACACGGGTGTGTGGGAGACGGCCTCGTCGGCCTCGCTGCCGATCACGCTTCTCCCGAAGCGGGCATCGGCGGTTCTCGAATCCAGCGCCCCCGATGTCGTCGTCATCCACGGTCTCGTCCAGCCGAAGGCCGTCAGGTCGATCCGCCGCTTCTGCTCACGGCACGGCATCCCGTTCGTCGTGCGGACGGACGGAAACATCGTTCGCGAGACGGTCAGGCCGTTTCGGCATCGGGTGAAGCGGCCGCTGTACCGGAGGGTGATCCGCGCCGCCTCGGCCATTGCGGTCGCAGGCACACAGAACCGGCGGTTCTACGAATCGTTCACCTCCGCCGACGAGGTCCGTCATCGCGAGGTGTTCCTGCCGTTTCGGCTCGACATCGACTCGCTGGACACCATCGGGCCGGGATCCCGATCGGAAGCCCGTGCCCACTTCGGTCTCGAGGACTCCGACACGGTGGTCACCGTCGTCTCCCGGGTCTCTTCGGAGAAGGGGATCGATCTCTTCGTCGATGCGATGGACGGGCTGGCCGGCCGCGCCCGGGCAGCGGTCGGCCTCATCGCCGGAAGTGGCCCGCAGATGGAGGAACTGGGGCGCCGCTCACGAGCGCTCGGA
>DATHYU010000313.1:0-4821 GCA_035458965.1 Acidimicrobiia bacterium
ACCCGGGGGTTCAACGTCGCCGTCGTCGCCGACGCCACGGCGGACCGGATCGAGGCCTCGCACAAGATCGGGCTCCTCGACCTCTGGATGAAGTACGCCGATGTCGTCGGCTCAGACGAGGTCGCCGCCTACCTCGAGGGCTTCAAGGGATAGTGCACCCGTGATCGCCGATCTCGTGGTCAGGGGCGGCACCGTCGTCGTTCCCGGGGAGGATCCCCGAGAAGCCGACCTGTCCATCGACGGCGAGCGGATCGCCGGCATCCACGACCCCGGCACCGCCCCCGAGGCGACGGAGACGATCGACGCCTCCGGCCTCCACGTCTTCCCCGGCGCCGTGGACCCCCACGTGCACCTCGGCAACTACCAGCCGCTGGCCGTCGACGTCGAGCCGGGCACCGCCCTGGCGGCCAAGGGCGGCGTGACCACGATCATCAACTACTTCAAGCACCCCACGTCGTACCTGGACCGGGTGCCCGAGTACCTCGAGACCTACCGGGCGGACGCGCACATCGACGCTGCGTTCCACCTGCAGCTCCTCACCGACACCCACCTCGCCGAGCTCGAGCGGACGACGCGGGAGTTCGGGATCACCTCGTACAAGGTCAACCTCGCCTGGAAGGGGCGCGCCGAGCAGGTCTTCGGGACGGACCGCCCCATCGACAACGGATGGGTGTGGAGCGTCATGGACGAGATGCGCCGCATCGACCCCGACCGCATGGTGCTCAACGTCCACTGCGAGAACCAGGAGCTGAAGAACGAGGCGCGCCGTCGCCTCGCCGGCGATGCGGAGCCCACGCTGCGGTTCTACGAGCGGCTCGCCCCGCCGATCAGTGAGGCCGACAGTGTCCAGTCGATGCTGCTGCTCGCCCGTGAGACCGGCGTGCGCACCTATCTCGTCCACCTGAGCGCGGCGCTCACGATGGAGGTGCTCGCCAGCCACCCCTGGGTCGGCGACGGCATCGTCGCCGAGACGTGCAACCACTACCTCGCGCACACCTACGACACGGCGCCCGGCCTCGACGCCACCGTCAGCCCGCCGATCCGGGGACCGGAGGACCAGGACGCCCTCTGGGCGGCGCTGGGCGACGGCCGGCTCCAGACCGTCGGGTCCGACAGCAATCCCCAGTTGCGTGCCGCCAAGCTCAAGGACGGGGACCTGTGGGGGATCGTGCCCGGTTTCGACGGCGTAGGGTCGATCGTGCCGACCCTGCTCACGGACGGGTATCACCGGCGCGGGGTCCCGCTGGGGCGTATTGCCGAGATCATGGCCACCAACGCTGCGAAGACCTTCGGGTTGTACCCGAAGAAGGGCACGATCGCCGTCGGGTCGGACGCCGACCTCGTGCTCGTCGACCTCGACCGCGAGCACACGCCCTCGAACGAGGAGTTGACGGGGCCGCACAACGACGTATCCATCTACGCCGGAGTCGCCTTCCGGGGCTGGCCGGTCATGACGCTGATGCGGGGCGAGGTGATCGCCCGCGACGGCTACGTGATCTCCACCCCCGGCCGAGGCGAGTATCTGGCCCGGGAGATCTGAGAACCACCATGGGGATGACCCTCACCGAGAAGATCATCGCCCGGGCTGCCGGCCGGGAGTCGGTGAAGCCCGACGACATCGTCACCGTCGACGTCGACGTGGCGATGATCCACGACAGCGGCGGACCGCGGCGGTACTGGCACACGATGAAGGACATGGGCGTCGGCGTGTGGGACGTCGACAAGCTGGTCGTCGTCGCCGACCACTACGTGCCGGCCAAGGACATCGCCTCGGCGCAGATCCTCCAGATCACCCGCGAGTTCGTGGAGTACTACGGGATCCCCCGGTTCCACGAGGCGCAGGGGATCGCCCACACGATCATGGTCGAGAAGGGATACGTCCGGCCCGGGATGCTGTACGTCGGCGGCGACTCGCACTCGTTGACCGGAGGCGTCATGGGCAGCTTCACGGTCGGGATGGGATCGACCGACATGCTGGGGATCGTCACCACCGGCCGCACCTGGCTCCGGGTGCCCCACACGATCAGGGTGGTGCTCGACGGTCCGCTGGGTCCCGGCGTCGCCGCCAAGGACCTCATCCTCACGATGATCGGCGACCACACGATGTCGGGCGGCCTCTACAAGACGCTCGAGTTCCACGGCTCGGGGATCGCGCAGATGTCCATCGAGGAGCGTTCCGTCCTCACGAACATGTGCGCCGAGATCGGGGCCAAGGCCGGGATCGTCCCCGGTGACGATGTGACGCGGGCGTACCTCGCGGAGCGAGGCATCGTCTCCGACGACCCGTATCCGGCCTCCGACCCCGATGCGGCGTTCATCGACACCTGGGAGTACGCGGGCGCCGCGATCGAGCCGGTCGTCGCCCGACCTCACCGCCACGACGACGTCGTGCCGATCGTGGCCGCGGGCGAGCCTGCCATCGGCCGGGCCTACATCGGGGCGTGCACGGGCGCCAAGTACGAGGACCTCGAAATGGCGGCGGAGATCCTCCGAGGGCGCACCGTGGCCTCCGGCGTGCTGCTCCAGGTCGCCCCGGCGTCCCGGGCGGCGTTGCAGCGGGCGATGGAGACGGGCGTCGCCTCGGTGCTCATGGAGGCCGGCGCCCACATCCTGCCGACCGGGTGCGGGGCGTGCCCGGGCATCGGAACCGGCATCCTCGGGCCGGGTGAGGTGTGCATCTCCACGACGAGCCGCAACGCGCAGGGCCGGATGGGCAGCCCCGAGGCCGAGGTCTACCTGGCATCGCCCTATGCCGTCGCGGCGGCGGCCGTCGCCGGGAAGATCGTCGATCCCCGACAGATGCTCACGGAGGTGGCCGCATGATCGAGGGCATGGCATGGAGGTTCGGCGACAACGTCGACACCGACGTCATCATCCCCGGCAAGTACCTGATCCTTCCGGCCGCGGAGGCGGCGCAGCACGTCATGGCCGGCATCCGGCCGGGCTTCGCCGACGAGGTGTCCGACGGCGACGTGATCGTCGGTGGGAAGAACTTCGGGACGGGCTCGAGCCGGGAGTCGGCGCCGCGGGCCATCAAGGACGCGGGCATCCGGGCCATCGTCGCCCAGTCCTTCGCCCGGATCTTCTTCCGGAACTGCATCAACGTCGGCCTCGCCCCCGTGGAGTGCCCGCGTGCCACCGAGATCGCAGAGGGCCAGACCGTCCGGGTCGACGTCGACGGCGGGCGGGTCGAGGTGGTCGACACGGGGCTGGTCCTCGACGCGGTCCCTCTCCCCGAGGAGATCGGGGCGATCCTGAAGGCCGGAGGCCTCGAGCCGATGCTGCGGGAACGGTTCTCCGCATGAGGCCCGCCGCCAGGCTCCGCCACCTGCTCGCCACGGAGGCACCGGTCGTTGCTCCGGGTGCCTACAACGCGCTCTTCGCCCGGCTCATCGCCGAGGCGGGCTTCCCCGCCGTGTACCTCTCGGGAGCCGGTGTGGCGAACTCCCTGCTGGGCCGTCCCGACATCGGCCTCGTCACGATGAGCGAGATGGCGATGATCGCCGAGCGGGTCTGCGAGGTGGTGGACGTGCCCGTCATCGCCGACGGCGACACCGGGTACGGCGGCGTGCACAACGTCGCCAGGACGATCCGCGCCTACGAGCGGGCAGGTGTCGCAGCGATCCAGCTCGAGGATCAGGTGTTCCCCAAGAAGTGCGGCCACTTCGAGGGCAAGGAGGTCGTGGGCGCCGATCAGATGCTCCAGCGCATCGAGGCCGCCCTCGACGCCCGCTCGGACGACGACGGGATCCTCGTCATCGCCCGCACCGATGCCCGAGCCCCGATCGGGCTCGAGGAGGCGATCGACCGCGCCCGGCGATACGGCGAGGCCGGAGCCGACATCCTCTTCGTCGAGGCACCGCAGACGGTCGAGGAGCTCGCCCGGGTGGGTGACGAGCTGGGGGAGTGGCCGTTGCTCGCCAACATGGTCGAGTTCGGGAAGACGCCGCTGCTCCCCGCCGACGAACTGGCCGACCTCGGGTTCTCGCTCGTGATCACGCCGGGTGCGATCACCCGGGTCACGACGAAGGCGGCCGAGGAGGTCCTCGCCGAGCTGAAACGCGCCGGGACGACGAAGGCGCACCTCGATCGGATGAAGACCTTCGGTGCGGTCAACGAGATGCTCGGGCTGCCGGAGGCGAATGCATGGGAGGCGGAGATCGCCGAGCGGGCGGCCCGCAGGATGGGAGGCTGACCGTGGACTTCGTGCTGACGAACGTGAAGGTGGTGAGGCCCGGATCGGCCGAGCCGATGGATGCCGACATCGCCGTCGCCGATGGCGTCATCGCAGACGTTGCGCCCGGCCTCGCCGCCGGTGCCGCAGAGGTCGTCGACGGGGGAGGCCTGCTGGCCTTCCCGGGCGTGGTCGACGCCCACATGCACTTCGGGATCTACAACGAGCTCTCCGAGGACATCCGCACGGAGAGCCGCGCCGCGCTCCAGGGCGGGGTGACCTCGGGCATCTCCTACATGCGGACGGGCCAGTACTACCTGCAGAAGGGCGGGCCGTACGCCGACTTCTTCCCCGACGTGCTGGAGCGGTCAGCGGGCAACGCCTTCTGCGACTACGCCTATCACCTGGCACCCATCCAGGCGAGCCACATCGACGAGCTCGAGGACCTGATCGGGGACCACGGGGTGACCTCCTTCAAGATCTTCATGTTCTACGGCGGCCACGGCCTCCACGGTCGGTCCGACCAGCAGGCGGAGTTCCTCATGACGCCTCCTGGAGAGCGGTATGACGTCGCCCACTTCGAGTTCATCATGCGGGGGCTCGAGCGGGCCATCGGCCGGTACCCCGAGATCGCCGACGTCATCTCT
>DATHYU010000314.1:0-2595 GCA_035458965.1 Acidimicrobiia bacterium
GGCCCGATGTGCCGCAATATTCTCGACTGCGCGCTGGTCTTCAACGAGATCCACGGCGCCAGCGACAACGACCCCGCGTCGCTCACGGCCCCGTTCCGCTTCGATCCCGAGGCGGACATCGGCTCGTACCGGATCGGGTACGACGAGGACGCGCCCGAGGAGTTTCTCACCCAGCTCGCCGACATGGGCGTGGAGCTTCGGGAGATGAACGCGATCCCGCAGGGTGGCTCGAACTCGCTCGGGGTCGAGTCGTCGGCCGCCTTCGACTTCCACGTGGCCCCCGACGGAGTGGAGCCCGAGCCGGTGCCGGAGGGCCTCGATCCGGCGGAGGAGCGGCGACGGACCCGCTTTCGGCGCGGTCGTGACACGCCGGCGCTCGAGTACGTTCAGAGCCAGCGTCGCCGACTCCTCGTCATGAAGGAGATGCAGGAGGCGATGGAGGGCTTCGACATGTTCGTGTCGGGCTCGGGCCACGTCGGGCTCACGAACCAGACGGGCCACCCCGCAGCCGTCGTCCAGTACGGTTTCGGAGTACGGGATCCGGAGGCCGACGCCCCGACGACGATGCCGCTCACGACGACGCTGCTGGGTGATCTGTTCGCGGACGACCGGATCCTCGAGGTGGCGCACGCCTTCCAGCGGCGCACGGACTGGCATCTGCGGCGCCCGTCGCTCGACTGAGGCGTCGGGGCTCGCGGTCCCCTTGGCTCGACCGGGGGGGCACCGCGGCTTATTGTGGCGCCAGTCATTCACCGCCGACTCGGAGAAACACAATGCGGCGTGCAATCTTCGGTGCCGTGGCTGCCGCCACGGTTCTCACATTCCTTCCCGGTGCGGCTGCGGCGCAGGCCGACCCTCGCCTCGACGCCCTCAAGGAGGAAGCCCTCCAGACGGTCGAGGCCCGCTCGAAGCTGGTGCAGGAGATCATCGATCACCTCTTCTCGTTCGGCGAGCTGGGAATGCAGGAGTTCGAGACCCAGCGCTACCTGACGGGCCTTCTCCGGGACGAGGGCTTCGACATCGAGCTCGGCGTGGCCGGCATGCCTTCCGCGTGGACCGCGCGGTGGTCGAACGGATCCGGCGAGCCGGTCATCGCGCTCGGTTCCGACGTCGACGGCATCCCGCAGTCCAACCAGAAGCCGGGCGTCGCCTATCGCGATCCCATCCTCGGCCTGGCCCCCGGCCATGGCGAAGGGCACAACTCGGGACAGGCGGTGAACATCGTCGCCGCGATCGCCGTGAAGGAGATCATGGAGCGCGAGAACATCGATGGAACGCTCATGCTCTGGCCGGGCGTCGCCGAGGAGCAGGTCGCCTCGAAGGCGTACTTCGTGCGCGACGGCGTCTTCGACGACGTGGACGTGAACCTCTTCACCCACGTCGGGTCGGGCCTCGGCGTGAGCTGGGGGCAGGCCGGCGGGAATGCTCTCTGGTCCGTCCAGTACAAGTTCAGTGGCGAGACCGCGCACTCCGCCGGATCCCCCTGGCGCGGCCGTTCGGCGCTCGACGCGATCATGCTCATGGCTCAGGCGTGGGAGTACAAGCGTGAGCACCTCGAGCCCGCGGCGCGCTCGCACTACATCATCGTCGACGGCGGCGACCAGCCGAACGTCGTGCCGCAGCGTGCGACGATCTGGTTCTACTTCCGCGAGCGCGACTACGAGAAGACGAAGGAGATGTACGATGCGGCCGCCCTCATGGCGGAGGGCGCGGCCCTCATGACCGGCACCACGCTCGACACCATCATGACCGTCGGCTCGGCGTGGGGCCGCCACTTCAGCAAGCCGGTTGCCGAAGTCACCCACGCCAACATGCAGAGGGTCGGCATGCCCGAGTGGAGCGAGGACGACATCCGATTCGCCGAGGCGTTCCAGGCCGAGATGGGCGTGGAGGTCAACGGGCTCGAGACCGAGGTCGGGGAGCTCCGTGGGCCGGTCGACCTGTCCCGCTCGCTCGGCGGCGGTTCGGACGATATCGGTGACGTGTCGTGGAACATGCCGACGGTGACGATGAGCTACCCGTCCAACATGCGCGGCGGGCCCGGTCACAACTGGGCCAACGGCATCGCCATGGCGACGCCCATCGCGCACAAGGGTGGTGTCGTGGGCGCCAAGGTTCAGGCACTCACTCTGCTCGACCTCTTCCTGGACGGTCAGACGGTCGACGCCGCGTGGGAGTACTTCAACAACGTGCAGACGGCCGAGCAGGAGTACATCCCCTTCATCACGGAATACGATCAGCCGGCCATCTGGCTGAACGAGGGGATCATGGCGCAGTGGCGGGAGCAGATGCGCCCCTTCTACTACGACGCCTCGAAGTACGAGACGTACCTCGAGCAGCTCGGCATCGAATACCCGACCGTCCGGACCCGTCCGGTGTCGGAGCAGGACGATCCGGATGGCGCGCTCACGCCGGACGCGGAGCGCGTTCCGGGTGGCGAATAGCCGAATCCCGGCAGGGTCGGCAGTCGTGGCGCTCGCCGCCGCGCTGTCGGCCCTCGCCGCCGCTCCGGCCCGAGCACAGGACGTCGACGTCGTCGAGCTGACGACCGAGGACGTGCTGTCCGGGTACGCGGCCGGGCGCTTCTCCGCGGTG
>DATHYU010000315.1:0-2525 GCA_035458965.1 Acidimicrobiia bacterium
GTCGAGCCATCCACGATCTCCAGGCGCAGCCCACGTCGCTTGGCGACGCGGGCGAAGGCGACGTCCTCGAGGATCTGATCGGCCACGGCCCGATGTCCGTCCATGGCCTCGTAGGCGGTGCGGCGAACGAGCACGCACTGCCCGTTGACGGCGGCGGCCCGGGAACGTGGGTCGTTGATCCGGCGAACGTCGCGGGTGGCGACGAGGAGGAAGAAGCCGGCCGGGACGATCACGCGCTCCCAGAACGTGGCTACCTCCTGGAACGGATGCGGGCTGACGACATCGAGGCCGTGGACGTCGGCGCGGGCGACCGCGGCGGACACGAGCCCCGGCTCGGCAACGGTGTCGGCATCGACGAACAGCAGCCATTCACCGGTGGCGACCTCGGCTCCCACCCAGCAGGCATGGGGCTTTCCCGTCCAGCCCTCGGGGAGGGGACCGGCATCGACCACCTTCGCGCCGAGGCGCGCCGCGATCTCGGCCGTGCCGTCGGTCGAGCCGTCGTCGACGACGATCACGTCGACGTCGGGGTGATCCTGGGCGAGCAGCGAGGCCACGCAGGCCCCGATGCTGCGTGCCTCGTCGCGGGCGGGTATCACCACGGAGACCCTCCCGGTCCGCGGTGCTCCCGGTAGGAGCACGGGTGCCGCCCGGCGTCGTCGGCGCACCGTGAGAGAGGTCGCAGCGGCGACGGTGGAGATCACGCCCCTATTCGAGCGCGGTCCCGCGGCTACAGGACGTAGACGTCGCCGGAGGCGTCCTCGACCTCGAGGGCCACGACGATCGTGCCCTCGGTGATCCACCGCTCGAGGACGGCCGCAGCCTGCGTGTTGCAGGACGACCGGAAGAGGCCCCAGGGCTCACCCCGGTGGACCTCGGCGATGGTGACGTTCAGGTTGCGGGCCTTCTCCAGCTCGCCGGCGACGACGGTGAACCCCTCGACGGACGCCACGGCGAGGTCGAGGGCCTCACAGGCCGCCACGATCCGGCGGGCCACCGAGAGGGGGTAGAAGCCCTCGTCCTCTGCTCCCCGGGCCGCTGCGAGGGCGTCGAACTCGGAGGCGAGATAGTCGATGGGATCGACGCCGCCCTCCGCGGGCGTGGCCGATGCGTCGGGCACCCCCTCGGCGAACATCGCGCCGACCGTGTCGAGGACGACCTGGATGTCCGTGGCCGAGAACACCCGGGGCTCGCCGTCTGCGTCCGGGAAGAACTCGACGAGGACCTCTCCGGATTCCTCGTACGCCATGCCGACGGGAGCGTCGTCCTCGATGATGTCGACGACCAGGCCGTCCCAGTCGGGGCGCTCTGCCTCCCGGGCCCACATCGCCATGGGTCAGCGGTCCGAGATCGGCTGGTACTCGCGGTCGTCGTAGCCGACGTAGATCTGGCGGGGCCGACCGATGCGGGTGTTCGGGTCCTCGCTCATCTCCTTCCACTGGGCGATCCAGCCCGGCAGTCGGCCGATGGCGAAGAGCACGGTGAACATGCGCACCGGGAACCCGAGTGCCCGGAACATGATGCCGGAGTAGAAGTCGACGTTCGGGTACAGCTTCCTCTCGATGAAGTAGTCCTGCGTCAGCGCCGCCTCCTCGAGGGCCATGGCCACGTCGAGCACCGGATCGTCGGCGCCGAGGCGCGAGATCACCTCATGGGCGAAGTCCTTGAGGATGCGGGCGCGCGGGTCGTAGTTCTTGTAGACGCGGTGCCCGAAGCCCCACAGGCGGAACGGGTCGTCCTTGTCCTTCGCCTTGTCGATGAACTTCCGGCTGTCGCCGCCGTCGTCGACGATCACGTCGAGCATCTCGAGCACCCGCTGATTGGCACCGCCGTGGAGAGGTCCCCACAGGGCGTTGATCCCGGCGGCGACCGAGGCGAAAAGGTTCGCGTGGCTGCTGCCCACGAGTCGGACCGTCGACGTCGAGCAGTTCTGCCCGTGGTCGGCGTGCAGGATGAGGAGCACGTCGAGCGCCTTGGCGATCACCGGATCGACCCCGTAGTCCTCGACGGGCAGCCCGAACATCATGCGCAGGAAGTTCGACGCGTAGTCGAGCGTGTTGCTCGGGTACATGTACGGCTGGCCGATCGACTTCTTGTACGCGAACGCGGCCACGGTCGGGAGCTTGGCGATGAGACGGATCGCGGACTGCTCGACGGCCTTCGGATCCTGGGGATCGTGGATCTCCGGGTAGAAGGTCGACATGGCGTTCGTCGCCGACGACAGGATCGCCATCGGATGGGCGCTCTTGGGGAACGCGTCGAACAGCCGCTTCATCTCCTCGTTGAGGAGGGTGTGCCGGGTGATGTCCGCCACGAAGCTGTCCAGCTCCTGCTGGGTCGGCAGCTCGCCGTGGAAGAGGAGGTAGGCGACCTCGAGGAACGACGATCGCTCCGCCAGCTGCTCGATCGGATAGCCGCGGTAGCGCAGCTCGCCGAGCTCGCCGTCGACGTAGCTGACAGCACTCTTGGTGCTCGCCGTGTTGGCGAACCCGTAGTCCAGCGTCACATACCCCGTCGACGCTCTC
>DATHYU010000316.1:0-2109 GCA_035458965.1 Acidimicrobiia bacterium
AGGAAGATCCCCGGGACGGCGACCGCTCCCTGGACCATGCCGATGACCCCGCGGGAGACGCCGAGGGCATCGGCCAGATCAGGCAGTGCCGGGGTGATGAGCGAGAACGCCAGCACCCCGAAGCCGGTGATGCCGATGACGAGGGGCAGGAGTCGACGCCCGTCGGCGTCCGGAGCGCTCACGCCGGCGAGCCTATGAACGCTTCCGAGGCGAGGACGAACCCGGGACCATCGAGCGCACGATCGGCCGCCCGGCGATGGGTGCGGACATGATCACGCCGGTCACGGTGTCGCCGTACTCCCAGAGTGGGTGGAGGACTCGCTCGAGATCGCCCACCGAGGACACCACGACGCGCAGCACGTAGGTCTGCTCACCCGAGACACGGTTGAGCTCGACGATCTCGGGGATGCCCTTGGCGACCTCGAGGAAGGTGTCGTGTTTCTCCATGTGGCCGACCACGTTCATCCGGACGAACGCCCTGACGTCGAGGCCCAGCGCGAGCTCGTCCACGACGGCGCGGTATCCGGAGATGATCCCGGCGTCCTCGAGCTTGTGAACCCGGGCGGCGACGGCGGGCGCGCTCAGCCCGACGCGACGGCCCAGCTCCCGGAACCCGATCCGGCCATCGGCCTGCAGCTCGTCGAGGACGGCCCAGTCGATGTCGTCGAGATCCATGGAAATCGCCTTCCGATCGGTCGCCGGCTCTTCCAGCCGAGCTGCACGATGAGATATTAGGTCACAGCAAATGATTGCTTTACGAGCTGCGACCGATATCGCTTTTGTGAGCCATGAAGTGCGGGTTGATGTGCTTGATCTCCTTGGGAAATCCGGTACAAAGGAGGGAGAGGTGATGACCATGACGATGACCACGACACCCCGGCCCACCATCGCTCCGACGGTCGACGACTTCGACGCCGCCTACCAGCGTCTCGTCCTGGCGTGGGAGGAGCACGAAACGCTTCGCCACCGCAGAGCGTCCTTCGGTGCCCTCGTCGAGTCCCGGGCTGCGCTGCAGCGGGCTCGTGTGGAGATGGCCCGGGTCCGTCGCGTCCGCTGAGGCCTCAAGACGGCGACGCGGCGCCGACGAGGACGCCGATCGTTTCGCCGGCGTTCACGCGGCCCTCACGGCCTCGGCCACGGCACCGAGTGCTTCCAGCACCGGGCGCCGCGCCTCGCCGCGGGGCAGGGCGCAGCTGAACCCGTCGACACCGCGATCCCGATAGGCGAGGCAGCGCTCGACCGCCTCCTCGACGGTCCCCACGATGCCCACCGCCTCGATGTCCCCCATCCACGAGAGCGGGCCTCGCGCCGCCTCCAGCCAGCGGTCCGCCGAGGCTCGATCCAGGCCGACGGCGGCCGGGATCTGCAGGGTGGTTCGGATCCTCCTGCCGTCTGCCGCCTCCATCACCGCGGCGCGCTGGGCGTCGAGATCGGGGAGGGCATGCGCCGGGCAGTTCCAGGCGTCGGCGCGTTGCCCGACGATGCCCTTCATGACCTTTCCGGCCGTCCCGATCAGGATCGGTGGCCGCGGCCGCTGGATCGGGACGGGCTCGCATCGGGCTCCCCGTAGCGTGACGAACTCGCCTTCGTAGTCCACGGGGCCTCCGGCGAAGAGGAGATCGAGGACATCGAGGGTCTCCTCGAAGGCGCGCACCCGTTCGGCCGGTGTCGGGAACTCGAGCCCGAACGCCCGGTACTCGGCCTCGTACCAGCCGGCGCCCAGCCCCAACTCGACCCGTCCACCCGAGACGTGGTCGAGCGTCGCCACCTGTTTGGCGAGCACGCCGACATTCCGGAACGACACGCAGTTCACGAGGGATCCGACCCGGATCCGCTCTGTGATCGCCGCGGCGGCGGTCAGGCCGGTCCACACCTCGTAGATGGGACCTGAACCGTCGAAGGGAGCCAGGAGATGGTCGACCATCCAGATCTCGTCGAGACCCGCTGCCTCGCTGGCGAGGATCTCGTCGGCGATCGGGCCCCATTCCCCGCCACCGGTCGCCACGATGACCCCGAACCGCATTGCCGCACCTCCATGCTCGCCGGCTGCGAGCCTACGGGAACCGAATGCGTCGGC
This sequence comes from Acidimicrobiia bacterium, assembly GCA_035458965.1. GTDB lineage: Bacteria > Actinomycetota > Acidimicrobiia > Spongiisociales > UBA11373 > DATHYU01. The sequence goes on from DATHYU010000316.1 coordinate 2,078, forward strand.
GTGACCGTCACAGCGGCGAGCCCCAGGAGAGG